>NZ_JBHVRT010000018.1:0-45889 GCF_042885555.1 Kitasatospora sp. NPDC058048
GTCCCTCCCCCCGCCTCCGGCCGGGAGGCACCCCCGCCCACCGCAGGAGCCCCCGCCATCGAGCACACCGCCGTCGAACCTCCCGCCAACGGCCACCCGTTGCCGCACCCCGACCAGGCCCCGCCCGCCACCGTCCCGGTCCCCGCGCCCGCGGCCGGGGAGGGCCCGCCCGCCGGACGGCTCGGCCCCTTCCTCACCAACGGGCAGGCCGGCGAACAGCTGGCCCTGCTGAACGAGGTCGGCGGCAAGGTCGGCACCACGCTGGACCTCGGCTTCACCGCCCACGAGCTGTGCCAGGTGCTGGTCCCCCGGATCGCCGACTTCGCCTGCGTGGACCTGGTGGACGGGCTGATCTCGGACTCCGAGCTGCCCGCCGCCCGCCCGGACGACGACACCATGCTGCGCCGGGTCGCCCTGGTCTACAACGAGACCGGCGGCGCCTGGGACCACGTGCTCTCCGAGGGCTCGCTGGTCAGCATGCCCCGCCGCACCCCGCCCGGGATGGCCCTGCAGCTGAACCAGCCGGTGCTGGTCCCGGTGGTCAGCCCGGACGTGGCGGTCGACTACGCGATCGCGCTCGGCGGCGCCCAGTTGGCCCCGGTGGTCACCGGCCGCTCGATGCTGGTCGTCCCGCTCTCCGCCCGCGGCACCGTGCTCGGCATCCTCAAGCTGCTGCGGCTGCCGGACCGCGCCCCCTTCGACGAGGGCGACGCCGCGACCTTCAAGGAGCTGGCCGCCCGCGCCGCGCTGTCGCTGGACAACGCCCGGCTGCACCGCGCCGAGGCGCGGGTCGCCACCACCCTGCAGCGCTCGATGATCCCGACCCGCCCGCCGCAGATCCCCGGTGTGCAGATCGCCCACCGCTACCTGCCCGGCGATCCCAAGGCCGAGGTCGGCGGCGACTGGTTCGACGCGATCCAGCTGCCCGGCAGCCGGGTCGCCCTGGTGGTCGGCGACGTGATGGGCCACGGCCTGCACTCGGCGGCCGCGATGGGCCGCTTCCGCACCGCCATGCAGACCCTCGCCGCCCTGGACCTGCCGCCCGGCCAGCTGCTGCGCCACCTGGACAACCTGGCCCACAAGCTCGGCGACGACCACCTCGCGACCTGCCTGTACGCGGTCTACGACCCGATCAACCGGACCTGCGAGCTGGCCAGCGCCGGCCACGTCCCGCCGGTCCTGGTGCACCCGGACGGCAGCGGCGAGCTGCTGGAGATCCCGGCCGGCGCGCCGATCGGCGTCGGCGGGGTGCCGTTCGTCGCCAAGACCATCGACGTCTCGGACGGCTCGATGCTGGTGCTCTGCACCGACGGCCTGGTCGAGGTCCGGGGCGGGGACATAGGGGCCGGCCTGGCCGCGCTCTGCGGCAACCTGATCGACCCCCGGCAGAGCCCCGAGCAGGCCTGCGACGAGGTGCTGCGACGGCTGCACTCGGACGACCGCAAGGACGACGTCGCCCTGCTGGTGGCCCGCTTCGACGGGGTCGCCCCGTCCGAGGTGGCCACCTGGGACCTCACCGTGGACCACCGCGAGGTCGGCCGGGCCCGCTCGCTGGTGCGCGAGCAACTGGCCGGCTGGCACCTGGAGGCGCTCAGCGACACCACCGAACTGCTGGTCAGCGAACTGGTGACGAACGCCGTCCGGGTCGCCCGGGACACCGTGAAGCTCCAGCTGATCCGGGTGGACAAACTGCTCGTCGAGGTCAGCGACGACAACCACAACCTGCCCTCGCTGGAGCCGGCCGAGCAGCTCGGCGAGACCGGTCGCGGCCTCACCCTGGTCACCAAGCTCGCCGAACGCTGGGGCACCGCCCGCAAGGCGGTGGGCAAGGTCGTCTGGTTCGAGCTCCCGCTCCCGCACGCCTGACGGCCGCGCCGACGGCCGCCGGACGCCGAACGGCCGCGTACGGGCACCCGTACGCGGCCGGTGGAACGTCGTCGGCACCCGTCAGGGGATGACGGCGCCCGCCGAGCGGCGCCGCCGGGCCTCCACCGCGACCTCCCGCGAGGCGGCCGCGGCCACCGAGGCGGCGGCGCCGACCCCGGCCAGCACCCTCGGCCAGAAGTCCCCGAAGACCTCGACCGAGACGGCGATCAGCAGCGCGGTGATCACCGCGACCACGTGCTCCAGGCCGGCCAGGTTCGGCAGCACCACCGCCTCGCCGATCATCACCGCCACCACCAGGCCGCCGGTGAACCAGGCCCGGCAGCGGAACGCGATGCAGATCGCCAGCGCCACCACCGCGGCCGAGGGCCCGGTGTCCCGCACGTAGGCGACCCACTTCGGGAAGCCGAACAGGTGGTGCGGCCCGATCGCCACGCCGACCCGGGCGAACAGCGTGCCCGCCAGGGTGCAGGTGTAGGCGACCACCAGGGTCATCCGCCGGCCGAGCACGATCTCGGCGATCGCGAAGACCACGAAGACCTGGGCCAGCGCCCCCCAGACCGGAAGGTCCAGCGCCGGCACGTACAGCGAGAGCGGGGTCCGCAGCAGCGAGACGTCCAGCGGCAGCGCCGCCCGCACCACCCCGATGTTGTTGACGAAACGCTCTCCGCCCGGCAGGTGCTGGACGATGCTGAACAGCAGGATCAGAAACGTCGCGACGGTGGCCAGCGGAACGGCGGCGAACTTCTTTCGCACCACCGCGTCCCGGACCGTCGCGAACAACGTTCCCCACTCGGCGACAGCGGCCGATCCGGCGATTGCCAGCGGCCCCTTTCGCACGCCCCCCGCGTGGGTCCTGTGAATCACAGCTTTCTCCGAATCCCCGAACTCTCGACTACTCCAACATTAGAAGCCTCTTAACAAAGCCACATCGGCACGGATGTGGAGCGGGGTCATCCTCTGGGGGGAGGCAATCCCCCCATCGGCCCCCCATTTCGACCGACCGGCCCCCTCCGCCCCCCGACGGAGGGCTACCCCTTCCCGTCCCGGGCCGCGACCGGGAGCCGGGGCGCCACCACGGCGGCCCGGGCGTGCCGGCGGCGGAACAGGGCGGGCAGGCTCGGCGCGACGATGAAACCCTCGGCGCGCGCGCTCGCGATGCCGATCCGCGGAATCTCGCTGCTCTTCTCGAAGAGCAGGTAGCGCGGTTCCCAGATCGGCCGGTACTTGGCATTGGCGCGGTACAGCGACTCGATCTGCCACCAGCGCGAGAAGAATCCCAGGACCGAACGCCACAGCCGCAGCACCGGGCCGGCGCCGAGGCGCGAACCGCGTTCGAAGACCGAGCGGAACATCGCGAAGTTCAGCGAGACCCGCTTCAGCCCGACCTCCTCGGCGCGCTGCAGCAGCTCGATGACCATGAACTCCATCAGGCCGTTCTCGGTGTCCCGGGCCCGGCGCATCAGGTCCAGCGAGAGCCCGTCCGGGCCCCACGGCACGAAGCTGAGCAGCGCCTTGAGCTCGCCCTCGCCGTCGTGGCACTCCAGCATCACGCAGCGGCCGTCGCCCGGGTCCCCGAGCCGGCCGAGGGCCATCGAGAAGCCGCGCTCGGTGGCCCCGTCGCGCCACTCGTCGGCCTTGGCCACCAGCTCGGCCATCTCCTCCTCCGAGATGTCCTCGTGCCGGCGGATCCGCACCGTGTACCCGGCCCGCTTGACCCGGTTGTAGGCCTGCCGGACCACCCGCATCGCGCGGCCGTCCAGCGAGAACTCGTCCAGCTCGACGATCGCCTCGTCGCCCAGCTCCAGCGCGTCCAGCCCGTGCCGGGCGTAGATCACCCCGGCCTCCTCGGAGGCGCCCATCACGGCCGGCGCCCAGGCGTGCTCACGGGCCTCGGACAGCCAGGCGTCGATCGCGCCCGGCCAGGCCTCCGGGTCGCCGATCGGGTCGCCCGAGGCGAGCGAGACGCCGCCGATCACCCGGTAGGTGACCGCCGCCTTGCCGCTGGGGGAGAAGACCACCGCCTTGTCCCGGCGCAGCGCGAAGTAGCCGAGCGAGTCCCGCTCGCCCTGCTTGTCCAGCAGGCCGCGCAGCTGCGCCTCGTCCTCGGCGGTGAGCAGTTCCTTGCCGCGCGGGCTGCGGAAGGCCACGTACAGCACCAGCAGGAAGAGCACCGCGCCCATCGCGTTGATCGCGGCGTTCACCCAGGTCGGCGCGGCGATCACCGAGCGCAGGTGCTCGGACGGGGTGATCGTGATCATCCGGCCGACCGAGTAGCGGAACAGGTCCCAGAAGCCGGCGCCGGACAGCTCGTTGGTCAGCCAGACCAGCAGCGCGCCCACCCCGCCCCCGAACGCCAGCCCGGCGACGAAGGTGGCCGCCGCGGTCTTCGGGTTGGAGCTGTCGCCCTTGGACGTGAACTCCTTGCGCCCGATCAGCAGCGCCAGCACGAACAGGCAGGTCAGGACGGTGGAGATGTAGTTGAGCGGGTGGGAGTCGAAGCGCTCGTCCGGCACCAGCATGGCCGCCAGGTACAGCAGCGCGAACATCCCGCCGAGCGCCGTGTTGAAGATCCACGCGGCCCGCTTGCGCCGCCGCATCGCGATCGCGAGGAACACCGACAGCACCGCGCTGGCCAGGCCCGCGGTCATCAGGTACGGGGTGAAGTACTCGCCCTCGTTGTGCTCGTAGACCTGGTCGCGGAAGGGCACCAGGAGCACCGTCGCCACGTTCAGCAGCGCGATCAGCCGCAGGTACCAGACGGAGGCCGCGGCGGCCCTCGGACGCCAGCGGTTCAGCACGTCGCCGGGCCGGGGTCCGTGGGACGTGGCGGACGGCTCCGACTTCACAGTGGACGACACAGCTCAATTCCAAACGATCAGATGGTGGGGCGCATCCGCAAACGGCCCGGCGTCGGGCGCCCGCTCGGGCCCGACGGACTGACCGGCGACCTCACCCGGCCGACCGCCCGATTGGAGGATGCGGCCGGAAAAGGGTCAGCCAACTCCATGTTTCCCCACCGAACCTGAGAATTGCGTGAACCGGGTAGCGGATTCCCACCCCCGCCGAACGGCGGGGGTGATCAGCCCCCGGCGTTCGGCACCCCACTCGCACAACCCCTACTCTCGAAACGACCCACGCGGACCGCCCCGACCCGGCCGCCCGAACCGAGGAGGCACCATCACCACCACCCGCGTGCTGATCGTCGACGACGAGATCCTGGTCCGCTCCGGCCTGGGCCTGATCGTCGGCTCCGCCGACGACCTGGAGGTGGTCGGCGACTGCTCCGGCGGACAGGCCGAGGAACACGTCCAGCGGCTTCGCCCGCACGTGGTGCTGCTCGACATCCGGATGCCCGACCTCGACGGCATCTCGGTGCTGCGCCGCCTGCGCGCCCTGCCCGAACCGCCCGCCGTGGCGATGCTCACCACCTTCGACACCGACGAGTACATCGGCACCGCGCTGCGGGCCGGCGCGGCCGGGTTCCTGCTCAAGGACACCGCCCCCGAGCAGCTGGTGCACGCCGTCCGGGTGCTCGCGGCCGGCGGCAACATCCTCTCCCCGACCGTCACCCGCACCGTGATCGGCGGCTACGTGGACGGCGGCGGCCCGGACGCCGAGGCCACCGCGCTCGCCCGCACCCTCACCGGCCGCGAGCTCGACGTGCTCGCACTGCTCGGCGAGGGCCTGTCCAACGCCGAGATCGCCGACCGGCTCTTCCTCGGCACCGGCACGGTCAAGGACCACATCAGCGCGATCCTCGGCAAGCTCGGCGCCGCCAACCGGGTCCAGGCCGCCGTCCTGGCCCACCGGGCCGGGCTGGTCCGGCCCAAGCCCGGCGACGGGGCATGACGACCGCCGACCAACTGCCGTCCAGACGGCTGCCGGCCTGGTGCACCGCCCCCTGGCTGATGCTGCTGCTGCCCGTCCTCTACTCCCTGCTGGACGCCGCCCTGGTGGCCCGGGAGGCCGCCTGGTGGCAGGTGGCGCTGTCCACGCTGGCCGCCGTCGCCCTGTTCTGGCGCCGGCGCTTCCCGGTGACCGTGCTGCTGCTCACCATGCCGGGCAGCTTCGTGGACGAGATCTGGCTGGCCCCGATCACGGCCGTCTACTCGGTGGCCGCCGAGCGCCCCCGCCCCCGGATCGTGATCCCCTGCGGCGTCCTGTTCGCCCTGGTCGAGTTCTTCCACTGGCCGCTGCCCGAGGGCGTCCTCGACCTCAGCCGCGCCACCGCGCTGGACGCCATCCAGGCCGTGATGCTGGCGGCCGGCCCGGCCGCCACCGGTCTGCTCGCCCGCACCCGGCGGGAGCTGGCCGCCCGCCTGGACGAGCTGACCCGCGGCCAGGAGCGGGAGAGCCGGCTGCTGGCCGAGCGGGTGCTGATCAGCGAGCGCGGCCGGCTGGCCCGGGAGATGCACGACGTGGTCTCGCACCAGGTCAGCCTGATCAGCATCCAGGCCGGAGCGCTCCAGGTGAGCAGCCCCGACCCGGCGGCCGTGACCGCCGCCCGCACCATCCGCGAGCTGTCCGTACGGACCCTGGACGAGCTGCGCCAGATGGTCGGGGTGCTGCGCGGCACCGGCGGGCTGCCGGACGCCCCGCTCGCCCCGCAGCCCCGGCTGGCCGACCTGCCCCGGCTGATCGAGGAGAGCGGCCTGACCGCCGACTCCGAACTGGTCCCCGGCGACCGACCGTGGCCGGAGGCGGTCGAACGGGCCGCCTACCGCACCGTCCAGGAGGCGCTCACCAACATCACCAAGTACGCCCCGGAGGCGGCGGTGCACGTGCGGGTCCGGGCGAAGGGCCGCCGGCTGCGGGTCGAGGTCCGCAACGACGCGCCGCCGGTGCACCCCACCGAGACGCTGCCGGGTGGCGGCCACGGTCTCGTCGGCCTGCGCGAGCGCGCCCAGCTGCTGGGCGGCACCCTCACCGCCGGGCCGACCCCGGACGGCGGCTTCGAGGTCCGCGCCGAACTCCCGGCCAACCGCGGCTGATCCGCCCCGGCCCGGCGGAGGCACCGGTGCCGGCCGCCGTCGGGGAGGGGCGGACGACAAAAAAGCCCCGCAGATCCGTAGATCTGCGGGGCTTCGCTGTGCGCGAGGGGGGAGTTGAACCCCCACGCCCTTTCGGGCACTGGAACCTGAATCCAGCGCGTCTGCCTATTCCGCCACCCGCGCATGGGTGTTGTCCTCGTTGCCGACCGATCTTCCGGGGTGCTCGGTACCATCGGTACTTCGCACTTCCTTGGACCGGCCTCCCTTTCGGGCGGCCCTTCCGACATGGAAAACATTAGCACGACCTGGGGGGCTGCTCCGAATCCGTTGTCCGGAGACCCCGGCGACACTCGAACCCATGCCCGACGAACGCCCGTACGACTTCCGGAAGGGCGATCCGGCGGGCGCACCTGGCGTGCCGTACCCGAAATGCGTCACCCTGTGTGTCCGAGCCCACCCCCGGGCACCACACGGTCCGGGAACCGTACGGAAGGGCCCGGCGTGGATACGATCAGTACGGAAGTACCGCAAGTAGGAGGCGCGACCGGGTCCCGGGCGGGATCCGGCCGGCAGGCAGGCGAACGAACCCTGGAAGGGGGTGCCCCATGGGAGTGCTGAAGAAGTTCGAGCAGCGGCTCGAGGGTCTCGTCAACGGCACCTTCGCCAAGGTGTTCAAGTCCGAGGTCCAGCCCGTGGAGATCGCCGGAGCGCTGCAGCGCGAGTGCGACAACAACGCGAGCATCTGGAACCGCGACCGCACCGTCGTGCCGAACGACTTCATCGTCGAGCTGAGCCCGCACGACCACGAGCGGCTCAGCCCCTACTCCGGGCAGCTCGGCACCGAGCTGGCCGGCATGGTCCGCGAGTACGCGGAGGCCCAGCGGTACACGTTCATGGGTCCGCTCCAGGTGAACCTGGAGAAGGCCGACGACCTGGACACCGGGCTGTACCGGGTGCGCAGCCGCACCCTCGCGGCCGAGGAGCCCCCGCAGCAGCAGTACGCGCCGCCGCAGCCGGGCTACGACCGTCCGCCGGCCGCTCCCGCCCCCGGCGCACCGTGGCAGCAGCCCGGCGCCGGCCAGTACAGCGCGCCCCCGCCGCCGGCCGCGCCTCCCGCGATGCCCCCCGGCCCGCCCGCGCCCGCCGGCGGCAACGTCCGGGCCTTTCCCGGCGCGGGCCACGGCGGCGCCGGGATGCGCCGCTGGGTCGAGGTGAACGGCGCCCGGCACCAGATCACCGGCTCGGCCTGCGTGCTCGGCCGGTCGACCGAGGCGGACGTGCGGATCGACGACCCCGGGGTCTCCCGCAAGCACGCCGAGATCCGGCCCGGCACGCCCTCGATGGTGCTCGACCTGGGGTCCACCAACGGCATCGTGGTGGACGGACAGCACACCCAGCGCGCTACGCTCCGCGACGGCTCTCGAATCGTCGTGGGCTCCACCACCATCGTCTACCGGCAGGTCGAAGGGTAGTGTCCGAATTGTTCGCGCGCCTCGCTCACCGACTGGCGGGACGGCCATGTCAGAACTGACCCTCACGGTCATGCGGCTGGGCTTCCTGGCCGTGCTGTGGCTGTTCGTCATCGTCGCGATCCAGGTGATCCGCAGCGACCTGTTCGGCACCAAGGTGAACCCGCGGTCCTCCCGTCGCGGCACGAACACCACGGCCGCCGGCGGCGCCGCCACCGCGACCGCCGCCACCGTCGCGCGTGCCGCGGCACCGGCCCAGGCCGGCCCCGCGGCGGGCCAGACCCAGGGCGGCGGGGGGCGCCGTCGCGGCGGCCCGACCCAGCTCGTCGTGGTGCAGGGCTCGCTGGCCGGCACCACGGTGGCGCTCCAGGGCCAGACCATCACGCTCGGCCGCGCGCACGACTCCACCATCGTGCTGGACGACGACTACGCGTCCTCCCGGCATGCCAGGATCTATCCGGATCAGACTGGGCAGTGGACGGTCGAGGATCTAGGCTCCACCAACGGCACCTATCTGGACCGGCAGCGCCTGACCGCGCCCACCCCGCTCCAGCCGGGCATGCCGATCCGTATC
Organism: Kitasatospora sp. NPDC058048; assembly: GCF_042885555.1. Classification (NCBI taxonomy): domain Bacteria; kingdom Bacillati; phylum Actinomycetota; class Actinomycetes; order Kitasatosporales; family Streptomycetaceae; genus Kitasatospora; species Kitasatospora sp. NPDC058048. Next base: position 8,922 of record NZ_JBHVRT010000018.1, read on the forward strand.
GGCAGGACCGTCATCGAACTGCGGAAGTAGTTGGCGCATGAGGGACAGCATCCCGTCCATGACCCAGAGGGGGGCACAGGTCGCATGACCCTGGTGCTGCGCTTCGCCGCCGGCTCCCACAAGGGACTGATCCGGGAGGGGAACGAGGACTCCGGCTACGCCGGGCCGCGGCTGCTGGCCGTGGCCGACGGCATGGGCGGTGCCGCGGCCGGCGAGGTCGCGTCCTCCGAGGTGCTCGGCTCGATCGTCCGGCTGGACGAGGACGTGCCGGGCGCCGACCTGCTGACCCTGCTGGGCGACGCCGTCCAGGGCGCCAACGACCGGCTCCGGCTGATGGTCGAGGAGGACCCGCAGCTGGAGGGCATGGGCTGCACCCTGACCGCCATGCTGTGGACGGGTCAGCGGATGGGCCTGGTGCACGTCGGCGACTCCCGCGCCTACCTGCTGCGCGACGGCTCCCTGGTGCAGATCACCCAGGACCACACCTGGGTGCAGCGCCTGGTCGACGAGGGCCGGATCACGCCCGAGGAGGCCGAGACCCACCCGCAGCGCTCGCTGCTGATGCGGGCGCTGGACGGCCGCGGCCAGGTCGAGCCCGACCTGTCGATCCGCGAGGTCCGGGCCGGCGACCGCTACCTGATCTGCTCCGACGGCCTCTCCGGCCCGGTCAGCCACCAGACCCTCCAGGACACCCTCGGCAGCTACTACTCGCCCGAGCAGACCGTGCAGGAGCTGATCCAGCTCGCGCTGCGCGGCGGCGGTCCGGACAACATCACCTGCATCGTGGCGGACGTCATCGACGTCGGCGCCACGGACACCATGAGCGGCCAGTTCAATGACGTCCCGGTGGTGGTCGGCGCGGTCGCCGACGCCCCGCCGTCCTCGGCCGCCGCCGACCGCTCGATCGCGGACACCCCGGCCGGCCGCGCCGCCGGCCTCGGCCGCGGCCCGCAGGGCGCCTTCGGCCCGGCCGAGGGCTACCAGGAGGGCTACGGCGCCGCGCACGGCGGCTTCGGCCCCGCCGAGGGGTACGAGGGCGAGTACGGCTCCGGCGAGCCCTCGGTGTACGGCACCGAGGACTTCGACGAGGACCGGCCCGCGAAGCGCAAGCGCAAGGGCCTGACCGTCTCGCTGGCCGTCCTGGTCACGCTCGGCCTGCTCGGCGGCGCCGGCTGGTTCGGCTACCGGTGGACCCAGGACCAGTACTACGTCGGCACCCAGGACGACCACGTCGCGATCTACCAGGGCATCAACCAGAACCTGGCCGGTCTGAGCCTGTCCTCGGTGCACTCCTCGTACAGCAAGATCCAGCTGAAGTGGCTGCCCGAGGACCAGCAGGTCCACGTGAAGAAGACCATCTCGGTCGGCAGCATGAAGGACGCCCAGTCCACGGTCAACGAGCTCGACGGCTGGGTCCAGCTCTGCCAGCGGGCGGCGAGGGCGACCGCCCCGGCCGCACCGCCGGCCACCCAGGCGGCGCAGGCCGCCTACCTGGCCACCACGCCCACCCCGACCGAGAAGAACCGCGGCCCGGCCGCGGCGACACCGACCACCTCGCCCTCGGGCACGCCTGCGCCGACCGCTCCGGGGGCACCCGCCCCGGCGCCGAGCACCACCCCTCCGGTGGCCGGCGCGCAGGGCGACCAGGCTCCGCTGACCGATGACGAACTCAGCCGGGCCAACTCCTGCCCGAAGCAGTGACGTCCGTGATCCGACATAGGTCCGCCCCGAGCGGGCTTGCCGGCCGTCAGGGAGCGGTCACCACGTGAGCAGCTACGACCTGAGCGAAGAAACCACCCGGTCCGGCCGGCGCCGGGCGGCTGAACGTGCCGTCCCCCGCCGCCGGGGCAACACCACGATCTCCCCGCAGGAGACGCCCAACCGGCGCAACACCGAGCTGGCCCTGCTGGTCTTCGCGGTGCTGGTGCCGGTCCTCGCGTACGCCAACGTCGGCCTCGCGATGGACGGCAAGCTGCCCACCGGCATGCTCGGCTACGGGCTCGGCATGGGCGCCCTGGCGGTGGTCGCGCACCTGCTGGTGCGCCGCTTCGCGCCGTACGCGGACCCGCTGATGCTGCCGATCGCCACCCTGCTGAACGGGCTCGGGGTGGTGATGATCTGGCGGCTCGACAAGGCGGGCAAGCTGCTCCGGGGCAACTACCCGGCGGCCGAGAACCAGCTGATGTGGTCGGCCCTCGGGATCGCCGGCTTCATCGGGGTGATGGTGCTGCTGAAGGACCACCGGGTGCTGCAGCGCTACACCTACATCTCGATGGTGGTGGCCCTGGTCCTGCTCGCCGCGCCGGCCTTCTTCCCGTCCCGGGCGGAGGACTTCGGCGCCAAGATCTGGATCCGGATGGGCAGCTTCTCCATCCAGCCGGGCGAGTTCGCCAAGATCGTCCTGACGGTGTTCTTCGCCGGCTACCTGATGGTCAAGCGGGACGCCCTGGCACTGGCCAGCCGCCGGTTCATGGGCCTGTACCTGCCGCGCGGCCGCGACCTCGGCCCGATCGTCGTGATCTGGCTGCTCAGCCTGCTGATCCTGATCTTCGAGAACGACCTGGGCACGTCCTTCCTGTTCTTCGGCCTGTTCGTGGTGATGCTCTACGTCGCCACCGAGCGGACCAGCTGGATCCTGTTCGGCCTGCTGATGTCGGTCGGCGGCGCGGTCGCGGTCGCCTCGACCGCCAGCCACGTGAAGGTCCGCATCGACGCCTGGCTCGACCCGATGGCCGCCTTCAGCGCGAACCCGCCGAAGGGCGCCACCGAGCAGATCGGCCAGTCGCTGATGGCGCTCGGCTCGGGCGGGGTCACCGGCTCCGGCCTCGGCCAGGGCCGCTCCTGGCTGATCGCCTTCGCGGCCAAGAGCGACTTCATCCTGGGCTCCTTCGGCGAGGAGCTCGGACTGACCGGCCTGATGGCGATCTTCCTGCTGTACGCGCTGCTGGTGCAGCGCGGCCTGCGCACCGCGCTCGCCGCCCGCGACCCGTTCGGCAAGCTGTTCGCCGTCGGCCTCTCCTCGGCGATGGCGATCCAGGTGTTCGTCGTGGCCGGCGGTGTCACCGGGCTGATCCCGCTCACCGGTATGACCATGCCGTTCCTCGCCCAGGGTGGTTCGTCCGTGGTCGCCAACTGGGCGCTGGTCGCGATCCTGCTGAAGATCAGCGACAGCGCCCGCCGGCCCGGGGCCGAACCGGCCCCGGCCGCCACCGAGGGCCAGGGAGGACCCGCCCGATGAACAAGCCGATCCGCCGGGTCTCGATCTTCTGCCTCGTCCTGATCCTGGCCCTGATGGTGCGCACCAACTGGGTGCAGGGCGTCCAGGCCGATTCCTGGGCCACCAACAAGAACAACAAGCGCCAGCTGTACGACCGCTACGCCCACCCGCGCGGCAACATCATCGTCAGCGGCCAGCCGGTCACGAAGTCGGACTTCGTCGACGGCCTGCGCTACAAGTACAAGCGCTCCTGGGTCGACGGCCCGATGTACGCCCCGGTGACCGGCTACTCCTCCCAGGCCTACGGCTCCAACCAGCTGGAGAACCTGGAGGACGGCATCCTCTCCGGGACGGACGACCGGCTGTTCTTCCGCAACACCCTGGACATGCTGACCGGCGAGCAGAAGCGCGGCGGCGACGTCGTCACCACCATCAACGCCAAGGTCCAGAAGGCGGCCTTCGACGCCATGGGCAACAAGAAGGGCGCGGTGGTCGCCCTCGACCCGAAGACCGGCGCGATCCTCGGGCTGGTCTCCACCCCGTCCTACGACCCCGGCACCTTCGCCGGCGGCGAGGCGGCCGACACCAAGGCGTGGACGGACCTCAACGCGGACCCGAACAAGCCGATGCTCAACCGGGCGCTGAAGGAGACCTATCCGCCCGGCTCGACCTTCAAGCTGGTCACCGCGACCGCGGCGTTCGAGAACGGCCGCTACCAGAGCATCGACGACGCCACGGACACGCCCGAGCCGTACATCCTGCCGAACACCACCACCCAGCTGAAGAACGAGAGCCCGAACGAGCGCTGCGAGAACGCGACCGTCAAGTCCGGGATGGACCAGTCCTGCAACACGGTCTTCGCCAAGATGGGCGCGGACCTGGGCAAGGAGCGGATGCGCGCGCAGGCCGAGAAGTTCGGCTTCAACAGCACGATCGACACCCCGGTCCGGTCCGAGAAGAGCGTCTTCCCGGACAGCCCGAGCCTGGACGGCACCGCCCAGGACTCGATCGGCCAGCACGACACCCGCGCCACCCCGCTCCAGATGGCCATGGTCTCCGCCGCCATCGCCAACAACGGCAGCCTGATGCAGCCGTACCTGGTCGACCAGGAGCGCTCGGCCACCCTGACCACCGTCTCCAAGCACACCGAGAAGCAGTTCTCCCAGGCGATGAGCCCGGCCACCGCGCAGAAGATGCAGGACCTGATGGTCTCGGTGGTCGAGAACGGCACCGGCACCAACGCCAAGATCCCCGGCCTCCAGGTCGGCGGCAAGACCGGCACCGCGCAGCACGGCGAGGACAACGCGGGGCTGCCCTTCGCCTGGTTCACCTCGTGGGCCAAGACCGCGGACGGCCAGTCGGTCGCGGTCGCGGTGGTGGTCGAGGACGGTTCCCAGAACCGCGACGGCATCAGCGGCGGCCGGCTCGCGGCCCCGATCGCCAAGGCGGTGATGCAGGCCGCTCTCGGCAAGTAGGAGCGTGGATCCGAGGTGAGGGGAACGTCACGATCGCCGGCCCCGTCCGGATACCGGTCTGATATCGGCCGACGGTTGACTCCGGTCCGGTGCGGTGCGACCGGTAGCGTATCCGCCAGCAGCGGGTGTGCCCGTTGCCGCCCGCGAGGCACCGCACGGCTCGGCCGGAGAACCGGTCGCGGACCGCGCGGCGTCACCCAGAGCGTGCGGGGACACCTACGTCACAACCTCACCGGCGGGTGAGGGAGAGGGTCTGAACTATGGAAGAGCCTCGTCGCCTCGGCGGCAGGTACGAGCTCGGCGGCGTCCTAGGACGCGGCGGCATGGCCGAGGTGTACCTCGCCCATGACACCCGACTCGGCCGCTCCGTCGCAGTGAAGACGCTCCGGGCCGACATGGCCCGGGATCCGTCGTTCCAGGCCCGCTTCCGCCGCGAGGCGCAGTCGGCCGCGTCCCTGAACCATCCCGCGATCGTCGCCGTGTACGACACCGGCGAGGACTACATCGACGGCATCTCCATCCCGTACATCGTGATGGAGTACGTCGAGGGGTCCACGCTGCGCGAGCTGCTGCACTCCGGCCGCCGGCTGCTGCCCGAGCGCGCCCTGGAGATGACCATCGGCATCCTCCAGGCCCTGGAGTACTCGCACCGGGCCGGCATCGTGCACCGCGACATCAAGCCGGCCAACGTGATGCTGACCCGGCAGGGCAACGTCAAGGTCATGGACTTCGGCATCGCCCGTGCGATGGGTGACGCCGGTATGACCATGACGCAGACCTCGGCCGTCATCGGCACCGCCCAGTACCTCTCCCCCGAGCAGGCCAAGGGCGAGCAGGTCGACGCCCGCTCCGACCTCTACTCCACCGGCTGCCTGCTCTACGAGCTGCTGACCGTGCGCCCGCCGTTCGTCGGCGACTCGCCGGTCGCGGTGGCCTACCAGCACGTCCGGGAGGAGCCGCAGCCGCCGTCGGTCTTCGACCCCGAGGTGCGCCCCGAGATCGACGCGATCGTGCTGAAGGCGCTCGCCAAGGACCGCGACTACCGCTACCAGAGCGCCGACGAGATGCGCGACGACATCGAGCGCTTCCTCGACGGCCTCCCGGTCGCCGCCGCCCAGCAGGCCGCGTACGGCATGGGCGCCGCCGGATACGGCTACGACCAGAACGGCTACCCGCAGCAGCACGACCCGTACGGGCAGACCAACGTGCTGCCGCAGCAGCCCGGCGGCGGCCCGACCACCGTCCTGCCGCAGGCCTCCGGGCAGCCCGGCTACGGGCAGCAGGGCGGCTACCAGGACGACGGCTACGGCCAGACCTACGCCGGCGCCGCGGGCGGCGGCAACGACGACGGCTACGGCCGCGGCGGCGGCCGGCGGGGCGAGGACCCGCCGAAGAAGAGCAACACCTCCTGGGTCGTGCTGGCGGTGGCCGCCGTGCTGGTCCTGGTCGGCACCTTCTTCGTCGCCCAGGCGATGTTCGGCGACAAGGGCACCAAGGAGGCCGCGAAGGTCACCGCCCCGAACCTGGTCGGCAAGACCCTGGCCGAGGCCAAGACGGCCGCCGCCGGGGCCGGCCCCAAGCTCGTGGTGACCGAGGGCGACAAGATCGCCTGCCCGGACACCAACGTCAAGAAGGACCAGGTCTGCACCCAGACCCCGACGGCGGGCACCCAGGTCGCGGAGACCTCCACCATCACGGTGCAGGTCTCCTCGGGCCCGGCCAAGGCGCAGGTCCCCGGCGTGGTCGGCAAGCCCAAGGACCAGGCCGTCAAGGCGCTCGCCGACCTCGGCTTCACCAACGTCACCACCGAGTACAAGGACGACGACAACGCCGCGCAGGACACCGTCACCGCCCAGGACCCGGCGGCCAACGCGGCCGTCGACCCGAGCGCCGCGATCAAGCTGACCGTGTCGCAGGGCAAGGCCAAGGTGAACGTGCCGAACGTGGTCGGCGCCCAGAAGGAGGACGCGACGGCCACCCTCCAGGGCCTCGGCTTCCAGGTGGACGCCTCGAAGACCGCGCCGGCCCCCGACCCGAGCAAGGTCAACACCGTCTCCTTCCAGTCGGTCCCGGCCAACACCAAGGCCCCGGCCAACACCAAGATCGCGCTGACCATCTTCAAGGCGCAGGACAAGCCCCAGGTCCCGCCGCTGCAGAACGTCAAGCTGAGCGACGTCGGGCCCCAGCTGCAGAAGCTCGGCCTGACCTACATCGTGGTCAGCGGCCCTTCGGACCCGAACGCGACGGTGCAGCAGACCAACCCGCCGGCCGGCACCGCGGTCGACCCGAACACCCAGATCCAGCTGTACACCAAGGCGGCCGAGCCGCCCAAAGGGGGCGACCCCACCACCACACCCCCCAAAGGGGACCACTAAGCCTCCGGTATTCCCCTGGTTCGGCTGAACCGGGGGACCAGCAGCACGGAGCACGCCCGAGGGCCCGCCGCAACGCTTGCGGCGGGCCCTCGGGCGTTTCCGTACCCGGCCCCGGGGCCCCACGAGGCCCCGGAAGGTCCCCGGGAGGTCCCGGGGAGCCCCGTGCGGGGCCTCAGGGGCGCCGCAGCTCCGGCGGCGGGGTGCGCTTGGCATCCATGTCGTCCACCCGCACCAGGCTGCCCCAGACGGCCATCCGGTAGCGCGAGGTGTACACCGGCGTGCAGGTGGTCAGGGTGATGTAGCGGCCGGGCCCGGCGTAGCCGGAGCGGGCCGGGACGGGCGCCACGATGCCGGTGTCGTACTTGGACGTCTCCGCCAGGGTGCTGTCGACCTTGTAGACGTACCACTTGTCCTGGGTCTCGACCACGACGGCGTCGCCCCGGTGGACGGCGTCCAGGTCGTGGAACTTGGCGCCGTGGCCGTCCCGGTGGGCGGCCAGCGCGAAGTTGCCCTCCTGGTCCCAGGGCATCGCGGCCTTGTACGGCTGCTCGTACACGCCCGCCACGCCGTCGTCCAGGACCTCGGTGGAGGTGCCCAGCCGGATCAGCACCTGGAAGTCCCTGCCCATCGCCGGGACGTGCAGGAAGCCGACGTCGTCCCCGACCGCGAACTGCTTCGGCGCGGCCGTGGGCGCGGCGCCGGGGGCACCGGACGCGCCGGGGGCCGGGGTGGCACCGGGGGCGGCCGGGGGGCCGGGGTTCGGGCCCGCGGCCCAGCTGCCGCGCAGCCGGTCGGCGGCCTCCGAGGCCGAGCGGTCCGCCTGCACGTTGGTCCACCACAGCGAGTAGGCCACGAACAGGCCGAGCACCAGGCCCAGGGTGATCAACAGCTCGCCGAAGACGCCGAGCGCGGCCAGCGCCCGGTTCCGGCCCCGCCCGGCCCGCGGCTCGGGCGGGGGGAAGGCCTCCTGCGCCGGTTCGGCCGACTGCGCGGTCTCGTCCTGCATCTGCGGTGTTCCCCCTCCGGGCCGGGCGGCCGGGCGGCTACCCGCCCGTGATCGCGGCCGGCTTGCCCTGGGCACGCGGCCGTTCCTCGATCATCTTGCCAAAGACGATGAGACGGAACTTGGAGGTGAACTCCGGGGTGCACGTCGTCAGCGTGATGTAGCGGCCGGGACCGGTGTACCCGGCGCCGTTCGGCACCGGCTTGATCACGCTCACGTTGTTCGGGGAGGTCTCCGGGATGCCCCCGGTGACCTCGTAGGTGTAGTACCCGGCGGCGGTCTCCACCACGATCTTGTCGCCCTTGCCGAGCTGGTTGATGTACCGGAACGGCTCGCCGTGGGTGTTGCGGTGGGCCGCCAGCGCGAAGTTGCCCGCCTTGTCGCCCGGCATGCCGGTGCCGCTGTAGTGGCCGACCAGGCCGTTGTCGAGCACCGCCGACTTGGAGGTGCCCTCGGCGATCGGGAACTTCAGCCCCAGCTTGGGCAGGTAGATGATGGCGAAGCCCTTGCCGGGCTCGAACACCTCGGGCTTGTTCGGGTCCGGGGCCGGTTGGCCCGGCTGGACGGGCGGGGCGACCGCGTTGAACTGCTGCTCCAGCTTGTTGCGGGCCCCGTCGGCGGCCTCGTCGGCCTGCACGTTGGTCCACCAGAGCTGGTACGCCACGAAGAGCAGCATCACCACGCCGAGCGTTATGCACAGCTCGCCGACGCCCCGGGCGGCCACCACGAGCAGGGACTCCTTGGGACGCACCCGCCCGGCGGCACGGCCGCCCGCCCGGCGCCGGCCGTTGCCGGAGCGCAGCGAGGTGCGGCCCTGGGCGGCGCGGCGGCGCTCGGCCCGGCCGCCGGTGGGGGCCGGTTCGGCGGCCGGCGCGCCGAGGTCCGGGGGCAGCCGCAGCTGGAGGGTCTGGTCGGGCAGCCAGGGGTACTCGGGCCCGTCCACCAGGGGCTCCTGGGCCTGCTCGTAGACGCCCCAGGCGTCCTCGGGCACGGTCTGCCCCGGGTGCTGCCGGTAGGGCGCACCGCCGGTGCCGTCGTCCTGGCCCGGGTACCCGGGCCCGCCGTACTGCTGCACGGTGCCGTACGGGTCCGCCTCCGGCTGGAAGCGCCGCTCCGGACGCAGCGCGGTCACGCCGGTCAGCCCCGGCCGATCACCGGGGCGAGCCCGGCCGACCGGTCGACCGCCTGCGGGAAGCCGCACTCCGCGAGCCAGTTGGCGAGCATCCGGTGCCCGCCCTCGGTGAGCACCGACTCGGGGTGGAACTGCACGCCCTCGACGGGCAGTTCACGGTGCCTCAGGCCCATGATCACACCGCTCCCGGTGCGCGCGGTGACCACCAGCTCGGCCGGCACGGTGGCCGGCTCGACCGCGAGCGAGTGGTAGCGGGTCGCGGTCAGCGGCGAGGGCAGGCCCTCGAAGACCCCGCCGTCCTCGTGCTCGACCGGCGAGGTCTTGCCGTGCAGCAGCTCGGGCGCCCGGCCGACCACCGCGCCGTACGCGGCCGCGATCGACTGGAGGCCCAGACAGACGCCGAACACCGGCAGCCCGATCCGCGCGCAGTGGTGCACCATCTCGATGCAGACCCCGGCCTCCTCGGGAGCGCCGGGCCCGGGGGAGAGCAGCACTCCGTCGAAGCCCTCCTCGCCGGAGCGGCGGACGGCGTGCTCGACGGTCACCTCGTCGTTGCGCACCACCTCGCAGGTGGCGCCGAGCTGGTACAGGTACTGGACCAGGTTGAAGACGAAGCTGTCGTAGTTGTCCACCACCAGGATGCGGGGCGGGGTCGTCCGGGTCGTCATGCGCGCGTGGTCTCCGTGGGGTGCGGTGCGGGAAGGGAGTGCCGGGCCCGCCGGCTCAGCCGGTCGCGGCGCCGTCGCCGCCGTCCACTGTGACGTCGCCGAAGGGGAGCAGCGGTTCCGCCCACGGGAAGACGTAGGTGAAGAGGAGGTAGACGATCCCCAGGACGAGGAGCAGCGAAATGACGGCCCGGACCAGGGTGTTCCCCGGGAGGTGACGCCAGATCCAGCCGTACATGGTGCTCCCTCGACGTAGCGGACTGGGTTAAAGAGTAGACCCGCCGTGCACGGCCGCGGGGCCGGTCCGCTACTGCTGCCCGCCCGCCGACCGCAGCTCGGTGGTGCCGGAGTAGCCGGGCAGGTTCAGCTCGCCGCTCTCCTGGACCTTCCAGCCCAGCCCGTACGCCTGGACGTACTGGAGGTACTTGCGGATCGTCGGGTCCGCGTCGACGGCCGAATGCAGGGCGTCGGTCCGGCCCACCGCCTTGACCACGTACGGCGGGGAGTAGACCCGGCCCTGGAGGAGCAGGGTGTTGCCGACGCAGCGGACGGCGCTGGTGGAGATCAGGCGCTGGTCCATCACCTGCACGCCCTCGGCGCCGCCCCGCCACAGCGCGTTGACCACCGCCTGGATGTCCTGCTGGTGGATGACCAGGTCGTTGACGCGGGGCTCGGGCACCCCCGGGATGCGCGCGGTGGCGTTCGGCGGGGCGTCGTTGAGGGTGACGGTCAGGCCGCCGCCCTGGAGCGGCTCCAGCGCGGCGCCGGAGCGCAGGCCGTCCAGCTGCGCGGTGTCGGCGGGGTCGTGGCCCTGCTGTTCGGTGAGCTGCTGGGCGCGGGCCTGGAGGTCGGCGAGCTGGGACTGCGCCTGCTGGTTCTGCGCGCTGCGCTGGCGGACCACGTCGCCGAGGCTCAGCAGCGAGTTGTCGGTCCGCAGGTCGGTGCCGCGGGCGGTCTGCGCGCTGATGTAGAAGAGCAGACCGGCGAGCGCGAAGACGGCGCAGGTCAGGGCACGTCCGACAATTCGGGTGCCGGAACGGCGGGTAGGGGCCGGCTCAGGGGGAATCGACAAATTAGTCACCGTACCCTTATCTCCTCAAGACCCGCCGAGCCACTACGCTAACGGACGCCGGTGGCATGTGGCGGAGCGGTCCCCAGGACGTTCTCCACGGCCGACCGCAGCCGATTCCACCCGCTGCACCCTGCGCGGTCTCACAGCGCATCGACAGGAGAGCTCCTCGTGCCGAAGTCTCGACTCCGCAAGAAGTCCGACTACACCCCGCCGACGACGGCCGCGGTGAAGATCAGTTCGGGCCGCAGTTGGGTCGCCCCACTGATGCTGGCGCTGTTCCTGATCGGCCTGGTGTGGATCGTCACCTACTACGTGACCAGCGGCACCTACCCGGTCGAGAGCTGGCGGAACTGGAACATCCTGGTCGGCTTCGGCTTCATCGCCGCAGGGTTCGGCGTCTCCACCCAGTGGAAGTGACGGCCCGGCCGTCCTGAGGCTCTGATTCGAGCCGTTTCCCGCCGCTCCGGATCGCTCGTCCCGGGGCGGCGGTGAGGCGTGCCCGGAACCGGTCGGGAATCCGGTCGTTTGTCCCCACCATCGGACTGGCGTGCTTATCCACATGGTTATCCACACTGGGGAAAAGTCTCCCCAGCCTGTGGATAACTTTCCCGGGCGGGGCCGTGCACAGCTGTGCACAACTCCCCGGAAACGAGAAAACCGCACAGCAGGACACGCGTAGAACAGCAGTCCGCAACCCGGTGGCCGCACAGCCTGTGCACAACCCCGCACCCGCTGTGGACAAACGTCCGGGCGGTCAGGCCCCGTAGAGGGCCATCCCGGTCAGCAGCATCCCCGCCTCGACCGCCACCGCGCCCGCCACCGCCAGCGCCTGGACCAGGCCGCGGCGCTCGCGCGGGGCGTACATCAGGCCGGCCGCGGTCAGCGCGCCGAGCACCAGCCCGCCGACGTGCGCCCGCCAGTCGATGCCCGGGCGGGAGAAGGTGACGACCAGGTTGAAGACCAGGAACGCCATCGCCGGGCCGAGCGGGCCCCTGTTCCGCAGCTGGAGCACGATCGTGGCGCCGATCAGCCCGAAGACCGCCCCGGAGGCGCCCACCGAGTTCATCCAGTCGCCGGCCACCAGGAAGGCGAAGGTGCTGCCGCCCAGACCGGAGACCAGGTACAGGGCCAGGAAGCGCAGCCGGCCGAGCGCCTCCTCCAGCGTCGGGCCGAGCCAGAACAGCACCAGCATGTTCATCCCGACGTGCCACCACTCCAGGTGCAGGAAGGTGGCGGTCAGCAGCCGGTACCACTGGTCGGGGCCGTCGGCGATGCCCGCCGGGCCGCCGAGGATGTCCCGCCCCGCGCTGAACAGCGACCAGGTCTGGCCCAGCCGCGGGGTGAGCACGTAGGCCGCCAGCACCCAGACCACGACGTTGAGGCCGATCAGCACCCGGGTGACCAGCCCGCCGTCGGCGGCCAGGGCGCCACCGAACCGGGTGGTCGCCCGACGCGTCCCGGCGTGGCCGTCGCCGACGCACTCCGGGCACTGGAAGCCCACCGAGGCGGTCACCATGCACTGCGGGCAGATCGGCCGCTCGCAGCGGGTGCAGGAGACCCCGGTGGGGGTCCGCGGGTGCCGGTAGCAGCCGGGCGGACCGGCCTCCGGGGACCGATCGGCCGACGGCCGCGGCTCGTCCGGGAGCATCAGCGGAGTCCCCTTCCCGTACACGACCTCCGAAACCGCCAGCCTACTGCCGCGCCCCCGCTCCCGGACCGGCTCCCCCACAACCGGCCTCCCGCCACCCCGCCGCCCCGCAGGGCCCCGCGAACGGCCCACCCCGACCTGCCGTCGGACAAATCAGGATGCATGATCAGCATTCAGGTGGATATGTGCATATAGGACGCCACCCAGGAGGAGAGACTCGTGAGCTTTTCGGATTCGGCCCGAGAGACGGCCACCAGGACCCGGGACACCGCCGCACACTTCGCGGACGGCGCCAAGCAGCGCCTCGGCCCCGCCTTGGACGCCTTGGGCCCGAAGGCCGCGCTGGCCGCCCACAACCTCCGCATCCAGTACGACAGGCATCTCGCCCCGCAGATCGGCCACGCCTTCGCCAGCCTGCCGCCGGAGGCCCAGCAGAACGCCCTGAAGGCCCTCCACCGGGCCCAGGAGGCCGCTCTGGCGGCCCGCCTGTCCGCCGCCCGGGCCGCGGACCAGGCCCGCACCACCGTGGCCCCCAGGGTCGCCCAGGCGGTCGAGGAGGCCCGCGCCACCGTCGGCCCGGTCGCCCACGAGGCCCAGACCCGCGGCGCCGCCGCGCTGACCGCCCTCCAGGGCAACGTCAGCTCGGCCGAGATCAGCGAGCTGGCCGCCCGGAACGCCAGGAAGAAGGACTGCAACCGCCTGGCCTCCGGCCTGGCCGTGGCCGGTCTGCTGGCGATCGGCGGCGGCATCGTGGCCTGGCAGTGGTGGCGCCGGCACAGCAACCCGGAGTGGCTGGTCGAGCCCCCGGCACCGCAGGAGCCCCGGCCCACCGGCGCGCACGCCGCGTCCGCGCCGGTGAACGGCTCCGGCCCGGACGCCACCGCCGAGGGCACGGACGGGGCCCCGGTCGGCGAGAACGACGGCCCCGCCCCCGAGGACGACGGCCCCGGGCCGCGCTGACCGTGCGGAGACCGCCGGAAACGCAGATCGGCCGTCGACCAGGATCCTGGTCGACGGCCGATCGGCTACTGCCGTGGATTGTGGAGCATAGGAGACTCGAACTCCTGACATCTGCCTTGCAAAGGCAGCGCTCTACCAACTGAGCTAATGCCCCTCGACGGCACCGCGCGCGTGCCAACGGGCACTAGCGTACCGGTTTCCGGCGCGATTCCCAGCGCCGTCCCCCTGGAACGGTGCTGTTCCATGGGGTCGGCCGGTCCGGTTCGCCGACCGGGCCGGCCGGCCCGGGAGGCGCCGACGGGCGCCTCCGGAGTTCGTCGATCGTCAGATCGCCGGGGGCTCAGCGACCGGCCGGAACCGGGTCGGTGGCCTCGGTCCACAGGTCCTGCTCGGCGCGGTCCGCCTGGACCTGACGGTAGACAAAGAAGCCGCCGAGGGCGACCAGGGCGACCAGGAGAAGCTTCTTCACCGCGGGACCTCGTCCTTCTTGCGTTGACGGACTCAAGAGCCGGATCCGGCCTGACTGACCGGGCCGACGAGTCCAGTTGTGTTTCGAGCGCGAACGGGCTGCCGAGTGCCAGACTGCCCTTGCGGCCGATGATACACACCGGTGTCCCAATCGTGACCAGCCACCGGTACGGCCAACCCGGCGGTCCGGTCCCGGGATTGACGCCGCACCTCCTGGCGGGCGGTCCGGCCGCCCCCGGACCGTCCGCCGCGCCCACGGGTCAGGCCCCGCCCCCCGGGCCCCGCACCGCCCCGGCCGCGGGGCCGTTCGCCGGGCGGTCCGGCACCACCACCACGGCCGTGCCGCCCGCGAGGTCCACCCTGGTCCGCGGCGGCGCCCCCTCGCCCTCCTCGTCCCGCAGCATCAGCGTGCTGCCGCGTTCGTCCAGCTCGTGCTGCTTGCCCGCGGCGAACTGCGCGTGCAGCTGCTCGAACCCGGTTGCCGAGATCTGCCCCTCCCGACCGGTCCCCCGCCAGGGCACCCAGCGGGCGCGGCCCGCCCTCAGTGCCAGCTGGTCGAGCACCGCCAGCACCGCCAGGGCGCAGACCAGTCCGGGGATGCTCATCGCCCACAGCACCGCCATGCCGTCACCAACCCTCCACCGTGTTTCCCCGGGGAACCGTCGGGACGGGCGCACGGTTCCCGGTCCGGCGGCGGGAAAAGCGGCGGGAAGAGCGGCGGGAGGAGCGGCGGGAAACGCCGAAGGGCCCGGAGTGGATCACTCCGGGCCCTTCGGGGAGGTGGGCCTAACAGGACTTGAACCTGTGGCCTCTTCCTTATCAGGGAAGCGCTCTAACCGTCTGAGCTATAGGCCCTCACCGAACAGAGATCGTACCGGATCCCGGCCGCTCCACGGCCCCGCCCGATCTCGAAAGAGTCGAAGGGCCCGGAGTGGATCACTCCGGGCCCTTCGCGGTTGTGGGCCTAACAGGACTTGAACCTGTGGCCTCTTCCTTATCAGGGAAGCGCTCTAACCGTCTGAGCTATAGGCCCTTGCCGCACTGAAAGATTAGCGGACCGACGGCCGATCTCCCAAATCCGGCTCGGCCGGGGTAACAGCGACACCCCCCGCGACCAGCCCCGGCGCACCGGCCGAGGACCGCAGCAGCCACTCCTCGCGGGTCGGCGGCAGGCCCGCCGAGCCCTCCTCGGTGCTGCGGACGGCGAGGACCTGGTTGATCCCGATCCGGTTCTGCTCGAAGGCGAGCGCGGAGGCCGCCATGTACAGCCGCCAGACCCGGGCCCGGCCGCGGCCGACCAGCCGGACCGCCTCCGTCCAGTGCGCCTCCAGGTTGGCCACCCACTCGCGCAGGGTCAGCCCGTAGTGCTCGCGCAGCGACTCGACGTCCCGGACCTCGAAGCCGGCCTCCTCCAGCCGCGCCACGGTGGAACCGACGGGGGAGAGCTCGCCGTCCGGGAAGACGAAGCGGTCGATGAAGGGGCTGGTGCGGTGCTGTTCACCGGGGAGGTCGGGGCGGCGGGCGATCTGGTGGTTGAGCAGCCGGCCGCCGGGCACCAGCAGCCGGTACAGGCCCTCGGCGTAGACCCGGTACTGCTCGGCGCCGACGTGCTCGGCCATCCCGACACTGGAGATCGCGTCGAAGGGCCCGTCGGTGATCTCCCGGTAGTCCTGCAGCCGGACCTCGACCCGGTCGGACAGGCCGGCCTCCTCGACCCGGGCACGGGCCAGCGCGACCTGCTCCCGGGAGATGGAGACGCCGACCGCGGTGACCCCGTAGTGCTTCGCCGCGTGCAGCAGCAGTGAGCCCCAGCCGCAGCCGACGTCCAGCAGGCGCATCCCGGGGCGCAGGCCGAGCTTGCGGCAGATCAGGTCGAGCTTGGCCTCCTGGGCGGCCTCCAGGCTCTTCGACTCCGGCGTCCAGTAGGCGCACGAGTAGACCATCGAGGAGCCCAGCACGATCCGGTAGAAGTCGTTCCCGACGTCGTAGTGGTGGCTGATGGCCGCGCGGTCCCGGCTGCGGCTGTGCAGGCGCCCCGAGGCCCTGCGGACCTCCTCGCGGGGCGGCTCGGGTTCCAGGCCGACCGCCCCGGCCCGCAGCACGGCGGCGAGCACCCGGCGGCCCCTGGCGCCGACCACGTCCCGCGGGCCGAAGGCCAGGGTGCGGATCTCCGGCCGCTCGGCGAAGCGGGCGACGGCGGAGAGCGTCTCGTACAGGTCGGTGCCGGGGGCGATCTCGAGGTCCCCCGCGACGTAGGCCCGGGCCAGGCCCAGTTCGTCCGGCCGCCAGATCAGCCGGCGCAGCGCCCGACGGTTGCGCAGGACCACGGTGGGCGCGCCCGGCGGCCCGGCGACACTTCCGTCCCAGGCCTGGACCCGCAGCGGTACCGGGACCCCCAACAGCCCTTCCAGGGCCTCCACCAGTTGACCTGCGAGCTTCGCCACCGCGCGCCTCCGTCCAGTCGTCCTGCGGAACCTCAGCCGACCCGGTCGGGCGGATCGGGGGCGGCCTGCGGCACTCCCGGGATTCGGGACGGGTGGCACCCAGCTAATCCCACGGCGGCCGTCCGCTTTCCGGGCGGCGCGCCGCGGGCGGCCGGCTGTCACCCGAAATGCCGACGGGCCCCACCGGCTGCAACAGCCGGTGGGGCCCGTACATTCCGTCCCCGGACGGGAAACTGAGCGTGCGTCAGGATCCGGCCGGAATCAGTCCTCCTCGGCCAGGGTGAGCTCCACCCCGCCGGTGAAGCCGGCCGCCGCGTTGTAGATGAACGCGGAGAGCGTGGACAGGGCGGTCAGCAGGACGACGTCGACCACGGCGATCAGCGTGGTGAAGGTCATCACCTTGCCGAAGCCGACGTAGTCCATCAGGTTGAGGCCGCCGCTGCTGTCCGAGCCGGTGACGTCCTTGAGGGTCTTGGTCAGCGAGTCGAAGACGCCGAGCGAGTCCAGCGTCATCCACAGCACGGCCGCGGCCACGATGATGATGATGCCGACGGCCAGCGACAGCAGGAAGCTGACCTTCATCACGGACCACGGGTCGACCTTGGTCACCCGCAGCCGGGCCTTGCGCGTCCGGCCGAGCGCGGAGCCGCCGGCCGCGGGGGCCGGGGCGGGGGCCGCGCCGGGGCGGCGCGCCGCTCCGCCGGTGGGGGTGCCACCGGGCGGGGTGTGCCCCGGGACCCGGGTGCCCCTGGCCGGGGTCGGCTGCCCCTTGGCGTAGGTGGTCGGCTGCGAGAAGCCGCCCGATCCGGCGGCCTGGCCGCCGCTCGCCGACGCGGCCTGCTGTCCGCCGTAGGTCGCACCGCTCTGGCCCGCTCCACCGGCCGGCGGCATCAGCGAGGTGGACGCGGCCGAGTGCTCGGTCGGCGGCTGCGGAACGCCGTACGAACCCCCGCCCTGCGCGCCCGGACGGCCGCCGGAGGTTCCTCCCGCAGCACCCGTGGCTCCACTCACCTGGTCCTCCCGCACTTCCCACCAGGACGGCGGTGCCGCCCTGCTTCGTCAATCGTCATCCAGCGCCCGGCGGGATTGCCCGGAACTGGTCGGCGGCCGATGCCGCCGCGCCCGTTGATGGGACGCGGCGGCACCGGTCTGCGGTTCGGTTCAGGCCTCGACGTCTCCGTCGACCGCCGTCACCGCGCCCTCGGCCGTCTCGGTGGACTCGGTACCCGCCACCTCGTCCTCCGCCGTCTCCTCGTCCTCGGCCTCCGCGTTGCGGGCCATGCCCACGACCGCGTCGCGCTTTCCGAGGTTGATCAGTTGGACGCCCATGGTGTCACGTCCGGTTTCACGAACCTCGGAAACCCTCGTGCGGATCACCCCACCCGAGAGGGTGATCGCCATGATCTCGTCGGATTCGTCGACCACGAGCGCGCCGACCAGCGAGCCCCGGCCCTCGACGATCTTCGCCGCCTTGGTGCCGTAGCCGCCGCGCCCCTGGACACGGTACTCGTCCACACCGGTCCGCTTGGCGTACCCGCCGTCAGTGGCGGTGAAGACATAGGTACCCGGACGGACGACGTTCATCGACAGCAGTTCGTCGTCCTCCCGGAACGCCATGCCCTTGACGCCGGAGGTGGCGCGGCCGGTGGGGCGCAGGGCGTCGTCGGTCGCGGTGAAGCGGATCGACTGGGCCTTCTTGGAGACCAGCAGCAGGTCGTCCTCGGCGGAGACCAGCTCGGCGCCGATCAGCTCGTCGTCCTGGCCCTCCTCGTCCTGGCGCAGGTTGATCGCGATCAGGCCGCCGGAGCGCGGCGAGTCGTAGTCCTTGAGCGCGGACTTCTTCACCAGGCCGGCCCGGGTGGCGAGGACCAGGTACGGCTTGTCCTCGTAGGTGCGGACGGCCATCACCTGGGCGATGTGCTCGTCCGGCTGGAAGGCCAGCAGGTTGGCCACGTGCTGGCCGCGGGCGTCGCGCCCGGCGTCCGGCAGCTCGTAGCCCTTGGCCCGGTAGACCCGGCCCTTGTTGGTGAAGAACAGGATCCAGTTGTGGGTCGTCGTCACGAAGAAGTGGTCGACGATGTCGTCCTGCTTCAGCTGGGCACCGCGCACGCCCTTGCCGCCGCGCTTCTGCGAGCGGTAGAGGTCGGAGCGGGTCCGCTTGACGTAGCCGCCACGGGTGATGGTGACGACGATGTCCTCCTCGGCGATGAGGTCCTCGATGGAGAGGTCGCCGTCGGAGGGGATGAGGGTGGAGCGCCGCTCGTCGCCGTACTTCTCGACGATCGCGGTGAGCTCCTCGGAGATGATCTCCCGCTGACGGGTCGGCGAGGCCAGGATCGCGTTGTACTCGTCGATCTTGCGCTGGAGCTCGTCGTGCTCGTCCATGATCCGCTGCCGCTCCAGGGCGGCCAGCCGGCGCAGCTGCATCTCCAGGATGGCGTTGGCCTGGAGCTCGTCGATGTCGAGCAGGCCCATCAGGCCGGTGCGGGCGGCGTCGGCGCTGGCCGAGGCCCGGATCAGCGCGATGACCTCGTCGATCAGGTCCAGGGCCTTGAGCAGCGCGCGCAGGATGTGGGCGCGCTCCTCGGCCTTGCGCAGCCGGAAGGTGGTGCGCCGGACGATGACCTCGACCTGGTGGTTGACCCAGTGCCGGATGAAGGCGTCCAGCGACAGGGTGCGCGGCACGCCGTCGACCAGGGCCAGCATGTTGGCGCCGAAGTTGGTCTGCAGCTCGGTGTGCTTGTAGAGGTTGTTCAGCACCACCTTGGCGACGGCGTCGCGCTTGAGCACGACGACCAGGCGCTGGCCGGTGCGCGAGGAGGACTCGTCGCGGACGTCGGCGATGCCGGCGATCTTGCCGTCCTTCACCAGGTCGGCGATCTTCAGCGCGAGGTTGTCCGGGTTGACCTGGTACGGCAGCTCGGTGATCACCAGGCACTGGCGGCCCTGGATCTCCTCGACCTCGACCACGGCGCGCATGGTGACCGAGCCGCGGCCGGTGCGGTAGTAGTCGTCGATGCCGCGGCGGCCGACGATCAGCGCGCCGGTGGGGAAGTCCGGGCCCTTGATCCGCTCGACCAGGGCGTCCAGCAGCTCCTCGGCGGAGGCCTCCGGGTTCTCCAGGTACCAGAGCGCGCCGGAGGCGACCTCGCGGAGGTTGTGCGGCGGGATGTTGGTGGCCATGCCGACCGCGATGCCGGTGGCACCGTTGACCAGCAGGTTGGGGATGCGCGCGGGCAGGACGGTGGGCTCCTGCGAGCGGCCGTCGTAGTTGGCCGCGAAGTCGACGGTCTCCTCGTCGATGTCGCGCATCATCTCCATGGCGAGCGGCATCATCTTGCACTCGGTGTAGCGCATGGCCGCCGCCGGGTCGTTGCCCGGGGAGCCGAAGTTGCCGTTGCCGTCCACCAGCGGCATCCGCATCGACCACGGCTGGGCCAGGCGGACCACGGTGTCGTAGATCGAGGTGTCACCGTGCGGGTGGTAGTTGCCCATGACGTCGCCGACGACGCGGGCGCACTTGTAGTAGCCCTTCTCGGGGCGGTACCCGCCGTCGTACATCGCGTAGAGCACGCGGCGGTGCACCGGCTTGAGGCCGTCGCGGACCTCGGGCAGCGCACGGCTGACGATCACGCTCATCGCGTAGTCGAGGTACGAGCGCTGCATCTCGGTCTCGAGCTCGACCGGCTCGATCCGCATCGTCACCTGGGCGGTGGCCTCGGCGGCTTCGGGAGTCTCGGGCTGTTCGCCTTCGGGACGGTTGTCGTCGACCACTGGTGGTCAGTTTCCTTTCACGCGGACTGGAACGTGCGGGGCCTGGGGTGCAGGCGTCACACGTCCAGGAAGCGGACGTCCTTGGCGTTGCGCTGGATGAAGGAGCGGCGGGCCTCGACGTCCTCGCCCATCAGCACGGAGAACAGCTCGTCGGCACGGGCGGCGTCCTCCAGGGTGACCTGGAGCAGCAGCCGGTGCTCGACGTCCATGGTGGTGACCCGGAGCTCCTCGGCGTTCATCTCGCCGAGACCCTTGAAGCGCTGGATCGCGTCGTCCTTGGGCAGCCGGCGCCCGGCCGCCACCCCGGAGGCGATCACGGCGTCGCGCTCGCGGTCGGAGTAGGCGTACTCGAAGTCGTCCTTGCCCCACTTGATCTTGTACAGCGGGGGCATCGCGAGGTAGACGTACCCGGACTCGACCAGCGGCCGCATGAAGCGGAACAGCAGGGTCAGCAGCAGGGTGCGGATGTGCTGTCCGTCGACGTCGGCGTCGGCCATCAGCACGATCTTGTGGTACCGCAGCTTGGACTCGTCGTAGTCCTCCTGGATGCCGCAGCCGAACGCCGAGATCAGCGCCTGGACCTCGGTGTTCTGGAGGACCTTGTCGATCCGGGCCTTCTCGACGTTCAGGATCTTGCCGCGGATCGGCAGGATGGCCTGGGTGCGCGGGTCGCGGCCCTGCTTGGCCGAGCCGCCGGCGGAGTCACCCTCGACGATGAAGATCTCGCACTCGGACGGGTCCTTCGACTGGCAGTCGGAGAGCTTGCCCGGCAGCGAGGCGGACTCCAGCAGGCCCTTGCGGCGCGTCAGGTCGCGGGCCTTGCGGGCGGCGACGCGCGCGGTGGCGGCCTGGATGGACTTGCGGATGATGTCCGCGGCCTCGTTGGGGTTGCGGTCCAGCCAGTCGTTGAGGTGCTCGTGGACGACCTTCTGGACGAAGGTCTTGGCCTCGGTGTTGCCGAGCTTGTCCTTGGTCTGGCCCTCGAACTGCGGCTCGCCGAGCTTGACCGAGATGATCGCGGTCAGGCCCTCGCGGATGTCCTCGCCGGAGAGGTTGTCGTCCTTCTCCCGGAGCAGCTTCTTGTCCCGCGCGTAGCGGTTGACCAGGCCGGTCAGCGCCGCGCGGAAACCCTCCTCGTGGGTGCCGCCGCCGTGGGTGTGGATGGTGTTGGCGAAGCTGTAGACCCCCTCGGTGTAGGAGGAGTTCCACTGCATCGCGATCTCCACCGAGATCGCCTTGTCCTTGTCCTCCGCCTCGAAGTCGATCACCGAGGGGTGGACGACCTCGCCCTTGCGGGAGTTGAGGTGGGCGACGAAGTCGGCGATGCCGCCGTCGTACTTGTACGTGACGGTGAGCGGCTTGCCGTTCTCGTCCGCGTGCTCGGGGCGCTCGTCGGTCAGCGAGATCGACAGGCCCTTGTTGAGGAAGGCCATCTCCTGGAAGCGCCGGGAGAGCGTCTCGAAGGAGTAGACGGTGGTCTCGAAGATGTCGGCGTCGGCCCAGAAGGTCACCGTGGTGCCGGTGCGGTCGGTCTCCGCGCCCTTGACGAGGGGGACGGCCGGGGCACCCATCTTGTAGTCCTGGGTCCAGATGTGGCCGTCCTTGTGGATCTCCACCGAGAGCCGGGTGGACAGCGCGTTCACCACGGACACGCCGACGCCGTGCAGACCGCCGGAGACGGCGTACCCGCCGCCGCCGAACTTGCCGCCCGCGTGCAGGACGGTGAGCACGACCTCGACGGCGGGCTTGTCCTGGCCGGGGACGATGTCCACCGGGATGCCACGGCCGTTGTCGACGCAGCGGATGGCGCCGTCGGCCATGATCGTGACGTCGATGGTGTCGGCGTACCCGGCCATCGCCTCGTCGACGGAGTTGTCCACGACCTCCTGCACCAGGTGGTGCAGGCCGCGCTCGCCCGTCGAACCGATGTACATGCCGGGGCGCTTGCGGACGGCGTCGAGGCCTTCCAGCACCTGGATGTTGCTACCGGTGTAGGAAGCCTGCTCGGACTGGTCTGGGGTCTGGCTGGGGTTGCCGGAATCGGCCACGAAGCGCCCTCTCTGGCACAGCACGGGCCGCACGCCCACCCCGTGCGGGCGGGCGTGCGACCACAGCGTTTCGACTCGGTTGCCACTAGCAACAGTGTTTGGCTCTCAGTCTACCGGTACGACTGACATAGATGGGCGTTTGGCAGCCCTTGAGGGCAGATATGCCGCCCTGAATCCCCTCTGCACATGTCCCGATACTCGACCGGGGGGCCCAGGGCGCCTGGAAGGGCTGTCAGGGATTCCGGAAGATCGTCGTCCGATCCATCCCCCCGGCGGCCGCCCGGTCCCCCGGTCAGCCCCAGGTGTCGCCCGGCCCCTTGCTCCCCGGCGCACGCAGCCGGCCGTAGCCGCGGGCGGGCGCCGCCGGGCCGAGCACCTTGATGGTCCGGACCGTCCCGTGCCCCAGCTCGTGGTTCAGACGGGCCACCAACTGCCGTGCCAGCCACCGAAGTTGGGTGGCCCAGGCGGTGGAGTCGCACTGCACGGTGAGCACCGCGGCGGCCTCGTCGTAGGAGGAGGGATGGCAGTGCGCGGCGATGTCCGGGCCGACGATCTGCGGCCAGCGGCCCATCACCCCGCCGACGGCGGCCGAGGACTCCCAGCCGCGCTCGGTCAGCAGCCGGTTGAGCGCCGCGCCCAGCGGGACCGGGTCGCGGCCGTCCGAGCGGGCACCGCTGCGCAGGCCGTGCCGCTTCGCCTCGCGCTTCTCGCGGACCTGCTCACCGCGCTGGCGGGCCTGGGCACGGGCCGCCCGCAGCGCGGAGCGGGCGAGGTCGGCACCGGTCGGCGCGGGAGCGCCGGGCTCGGCGGCGTCGGACCGGGGTGCTCCGGGCTTGGGAGCTCCGGACCTGGGGGAGTGCTCCGCCGGCTCGCTCACGGCGATCTCCTTTCCCCAGCCTGTGGACAACGGTCGCGGTCGCGCGCCCGCCGAGCCGTCCAGCCTACGGGAGCGGCCGGACCCCTCGGACCGGAGCGGGGGTGGGCGGTGCACGGAAGTGGTCGCGGTGCGGTGACGGCGGTGTGGTGGTCCGGGTGCGGCGGCACCGGTGAAAGGGGACACCGACGAGCGGGGGCACCGCCGGCTCCGGTGAAGGGGGTACCCGGGCGGAAGCCGCCGGTGGAAGAGCGCCCGGTCAGGCGTCGATCCGGCGCACCGCGCCGTCGGAGACCGCGAACCGGGCGCCGGCCAGCGCCTTCGGCACGTCCTCGGCGACCGCCGCGGTCACCAGCACCTGCTCCCCGTCGGCCACCAGCTCGGCCAGCCGGTCCCGGCGGGCGGCGTCCAGCTCGGCGAACACGTCGTCCAGGATCAGCACCGGCTCGCCGCCGTCGGCGCGCAGCAGCTCGTACGAGGCCAGCCGCAGCGCCAGCGCGAACGACCAGGACTCGCCATGGCTGGCGTAGCCCTTGGCGGGCAGCGGGCCGAGCCTGAGCAGCAGCTCGTCGCGGTGCGGGCCGACCAGGGTGACGCCGCGATCGACCTCCTGCTTGCGGGCCGCCTGCAGCGCATTCAGCAGCTGCTCCTCGGCCTGCTCGCGACTGGTCGGCAGTTCGCCCTCGAAGGAGCTGCGGTACTCCAGGGCGGTGTCGCCGCCGCCCGGGGCGAGCTGCCCGTACGCGGCCGCCACCAGCGGCTGCAGGGCGGCCACCAGCTGGATCCGGAAGGCCGTCAACTCGGCTCCGGCGCGGGCGAGATGGCCGTCCCAGACCTCCAGGGTGGACAGGTCGGCGCCCTTGCCGCCGCCGGCCCGGCGGGCCATCGCGGCGGTCTTCAGCAGGGCGTTGCGCTGCTTGAGCACCCGCTCGTAGTCCTGCCGCACCCCGGCCAGCCGGGGTGCCCGGGCGGTCAGCAGCTCGTCCAGGAAGCGCCGCCGCTCACCCGGATCCCCCTTGACCAGGCTGAGGTCCTCGGGGGCGAACAGCACGGTGCGCAGCAGGCCCAGCACGTCGCGCGGGCGGACGTTGTCGGAGCGGTTGATCCGGGCCCGGTTGGCCTTGCCCGGGGTGAGCTCCAGCTCGATCAGGGTGGAGCGGCCGCGGTCCACCACCGAGGTGCGGACCACCGCCCGCTCGGCGCCCAGCCGGATCAGCGGGGCGTCGGTGGCGACCCGGTGGCTGCCCAGGGTGGCGACGTAGCCGATCGCCTCGACCAGGTTGGTCTTGCCCTGGCCGTTCGGTCCGACGAAGGCGGTCACGCCCGGGTCGAGGGGAACCTCGGCCCGGGCGTACGACCGGAAGTCGGCGAGCGACAGATGCGCGACGTGCATGGCTGTGGACTGCGCCCGCCTTCTTGTGGAGGACCTGCTGGTTACTTGGACTCGACCGCGTGGCCGCCGAACTGGTTGCGCAGCGCGGCGATCATCTTCATCTGCGGCGAGTCCTCCTGACGGGAGGCGAAGCGGGCGAACAGCGAGGCGGTGATGGCCGGCAGCGGCACGGCGTGGTCGATCGCGGCCTCGACGGTCCAGCGGCCCTCGCCGGAGTCGGCGGCCCAGCCGCGCAGCTTGTCCAGGTGCTCGTCCTCGTCCAGGGCGCGGACGGACAGGTCCAGCAGCCAGGAGCGGATGACGGTGCCCTCCTGCCAGCTGCGGAAGACCTCGCGCACGTCGGTGACCTCGGGGGCGGCCTCCAGCAGCTCCCAGCCCTCGGCGAAGGCCTGCATCATCGCGTACTCGATGCCGTTGTGGACCATCTTGGCGAAGTGGCCGGCGCCCACGGCACCCGCGTGCACCGAGCCGAACTCGCCCTCGGGCTTGAGGGCGTCGAAGACCGGCTGGGCCTTGGCGACGTGCTCGGCGTCGCCGCCGTACATCAGCGCGTAGCCGTTCTCCAGGCCCCAGACGCCGCCGGAGACACCGCAGTCCACGAAGCCGATGCCCTTGGCGGCCAGCGCCTCGGCGTGCTTGATGTCGTCGGTCCAACGGGAGTTGCCGCCGTCGACCACCACGTCGCCGGGGGAGAGCAGCTCGGCGAGCTCGTCGACGGTGGCCTGGGTGGCGGCGCCGGCCGGGACCATGACCCAGACCACGCGCGGGCCCTGGAGCTTGGTGACGAGCTCCTGGAGGCTGTCGACGTCGGAGATGTCCGGGTTGCGGTCGTACCCGATGACGGTGTGGCCGGCGCGGCGGATCCGCTCGCGCATGTTGCCGCCCATCTTGCCGAGACCGATGAGGCCGAGCTCCATGACCAAGTCCTTACCTGTGGTGACGTGCCTGCCGGCGGCGCCGTTGCCGCACTCCTTGAGCCTACGCGCTGGAGCGGACCCGGCCGTCTGCGGTCGGGCCGGGCGGGGGAGACGTCCACAGGCTGTGCACAGCGGGTGTGCACAGCCTGTGGACGGTAGGACGCGGCGGGATCAGCCGGAGAGGCGGACCGGCATGATCAGGTACTGGTAGGCCTTGTCCTCCTCGGCGTCCACCGAGACCTTGCCGCTGAGCAGCGCGGGCTTGGTCGGGGTGGTGAAGCTGAGCTGGGCGAAGGGGGAGTCGATGGCCTTGAGGCCCTCCTCCAGGTAGCCCGGGTTGAAGGCGATCGAGATGGCGTCGCCCTCCAGGGAGGCCTCGATCCGCTCGGTGGCCTGGGCGTCGTCGCCCGAACCGGCCTCCAGGGTCAGCACGCCCTCCTCGAAGTTGAGGCGGACCGGGGTGTTGCGCTCGGCGACCAGCGAGACGCGCTTGAGCGCCTCCAGGAAGGGCTGGGTCTGGATCGCGGCGATCGCGTTGAACTCGGTCGGGAACAGGCTGCGGAACTTGGGGAACTCGCCCTCCAGCAGCCGGGTGGTGGTCCGGCGGCCGGCGCCCTCGAAACCGATCAGGCCCTCGCCCGCGCCGCCCGAGGAGAGCGCGATGGAGACGTTGTCGCCGCTGCCCAGGGACTTGGCGATGTCCTGGAGGGTCTTGGCGGGGACCAGCGCGACGGCGGAGATGTCCGACTGCTCGGGCTTCCACAGCAGCTCGCGGACGGCGAAGCGGTAGCGGTCGGTGGCGGCCAGGGTGATCCGGTCGCCCTCGATCTCGACCCGGACACCGGTGAGCACCGGGAGGGTGTCGTCCCGGCCGGCGGCGACCGCGGCCTGGCTGACCGCCGAGGCGAAGACGTCGCCGGAGACGGTGCCGGTGGCGGTCGGCATCTGGGGGAGCGCGGGGTACTCGTCCACCGGGAGGGTGGGGAGGGTGAAGCGGGAGCTGCCGCAGACCACGCTGACGCGCTGGCCGTCGGTGGAGATCTCCACCGGCCGGTTGGGGAGGTTGCGGGAGATGTCGTTCAGCAGCCGGCCGGAGACCAGGACGGTGCCGGCCTCCTCGACGTCCGCCTCCAGCTCGACCCGGGCCGAGACCTCGTAGTCGAAGCCGGACAGCGCCAGACTGCCCTCCTGCGCGGTCAGCAGCAGGCCGGCCAGCACCGGCACCGGCGGCCGTGCCGGGAGGCTGCGGGCAGCCCAGGCCACCGCCTCCGCGAGGACGTCACGCTCCACCCGGAACTTCACCGGTAACCGCCTCCTGGATCGAGCGCTCCCGCTCGCACTCTGGTTCGTCTGATCTTGATCGTCGGTTCGGCTGTCCGCCGAGCTCGGTCACTCCGCTTCCAGTCGCAAGGACAGTCTGACGTACTCCGCCGACAGACGGGGCAGACGGGCGCAAGCAACCCGAACGGTTGTCGGAGACCGGTTGTCCACAGATTCGGGGCCCACCCACTTTGAAAGCAAGTCCGGGGTCTAAATGTGTAGTGGTAGTAGTAGGGCCTGTGGAAACCGTGGATAACCCCGTTTCCCCAGGTCAGAGCCCGAATTTTGTCCACAGCGGCTGTGGACGGCGGCTGTGGACGGGCAGGCCTCGCTGTGGACAGCCGAGCGTTACCCACAGGCCACGCTGGGTATCCACAGGTTATCCCCAGGGCTGTCCCCAGATCCGGGCCCGGTTATCCACGGGCGCCGGTCAACTTTTCGTGACGCCTTTCACACCAGGGTATGAACGGTAGCCCACGGTTGTCGAACTGTGGACGCCGCTGTGGACAACCTGGGGATAACCGCCCTTCCCCTGGGGACAACCGGTGGATAACCCGGACGGCCCAGTGGCGGCCCGTCAACTGTCCACAGCCTGTGGATAACCGTTGTGCACAAGTCCACAGGCACTTGACCTGCGCGGAAGAGCGTAGCGGTGACGGGCCTGTGGACGAATTCTGGATAACTCCGCACTCCCCACCCTGTGGACGGTGGAGAAGGGGCCGGTCCTGTGGACAACGGCCTTGCGCGCCCTCGGTTTTCGAATCACCGGTCAGTTGTTCGGCGCGGGCTGTGGACTGGCGGAACGTCCGTCGACGGCATCCCTGCCCAGCCGGCGCGCGCCGCACACCTGTGGACGTGCGAAAGGGCGTCAGGATTCGCTCCTGACGCCCTGGGGCCGTGCCTCGTCGTGCGGTACCGGGTGTCGTGCAGTGCCTCGCCGCGTGCTGTGCGGCGCCGCGTGGCACCCGGCACGACCCGGCACGGTACGACCCGGCGTCGGCTAGCTCTTGATGCGGTTGGTGAGTTCGGTGACCTGGTTGTAGATCGAGCGGCGCTCGGCCATCAGCGAGCGGATCTTGCGGTCCGCGTGCATCACCGTGGTGTGGTCGCGGCCGCCGAACTGCGCACCGATCTTCGGCAGTGAGAGGTCGGTGAGCTCACGGCAGAGGTACATCGCGATCTGCCGGGCCGTCACCAGCACGCGGCTGCGCGAGGATCCGCAGAGGTCGTCCACCCCCAGGCCGAAGTACGCGGCGGTCTGCTGCATGATGACCTGCGCGGTGATCTCCGGGCCGGCGTCCTCGTCCCCACCGGGGATCAGGTCCTTGAGGACGATCCCGGCCAACTCCAGGTCCACCGGGGCCCGGTTGAGGTTGGCGAAGGCGGTGACCCGGATCAGGGCGCCCTCCAACTCCCGGATGTTGCGGGTGATCCGGGAGGCGATGAACTCCAACACGTCGGCGGGAGCGTTGAGTTGTTCCTGGATCGCCTTCTTGCGCAGGATCGCGATCCGGGTCTCCAGCTCCGGCGGGGTGACGTCGGTGATCAGACCCCACTCGAAGCGGTTGCGCAGCCGGTCCTCCAGCGTGGTCAGCAGCTTGGGCGGCCGGTCCGAGGAGAGGACGATCTGCTTGTTCGCGTTGTGCAGGGTGTTGAAGGTGTGGAAGAACTCCTCCTGCGTGGACTCCTTGCTCGCGAGGAACTGGATGTCGTCCACGAGCAGGATGTCCATGTCCCGGTAGCGGCGGCGGAAGGTGTCCGCCTTGCCGTCCCGGATCGAGTTGATGAACTCGTTGGTGAACTCCTCCGAGGACACGTAGCGCACCCGGGTGCCCGGGAAGAGGCTGCGCGAGTAGTGCCCGATGGCGTGCAGCAGGTGGGTCTTGCCCAGCCCGGACTCGCCGTAGATGAAGAGCGGGTTGTACGCCTTGGCCGGGGCCTCGGCGACCGCCACCGCCGCCGCGTGCGCGAAGCGGTTGCTGGCGCCGATCACGAAGGTGTCGAACAGGTACTTGGGGTTCAGCCGGGCGGCCGGCTCGTCCTTGCGGGAGCCGCCGGCCGGGGGAGCGCCGGGCGGGGCGGGCACCCCGGGGACGCCGGGACGCTCGGCGGAGCGCTCCGGGGAGGCCTTCTCCGCGGGACGGCCGCCGGTGGGGCGGGAACCGCCGGCCCGGCGGCCGGCGCCGGCCCGCGGCTGCTCGTTCGGGCCGGGACCGTAGGCGCCGCCGAAGAGGTCGCCCTGGGTGGTCGCGGGCGGGCCGGGGACGGGCCGCGGCGCCTGGCGGGGCGCGGGCTCCTCCGGGTCGCGGTAGGCGGGCGGCTGCTCCTGGTAGCCCTGCCAGCCCTGGCCGCCGCCGGGGCCGCCGTACGGGGCCTGGCGCGGGTCGTAGCCGCCGGTGTCGTAGCGGGGCCGCTCGTAGTCCTGCTCGTACGGCTGCCCCTGCCCCTGCTCGTAGGGGTGGCCCTGCTCGTACGGCTGGCCGTGTTCGTACGACTGCGGGTAGTCCTGGCCGCCGTAGTCGGGGGCGTCCTCCTCGGCCGGGCCGGGGTAGGGCTCGGCGGGGGACTGGGGGGCGGGTGCGGGCGTGGTCGGCACCGCGTTGGCGTCGACCATCACGGCGATCCGGACCGGGCGGCTGAGCTCACGGCTGAGGGCCTCGGTCAGCTGCGGCAGCAGCCGGCCCTCCAGCACCTGCTTGGCCCGCTCGTTCGGGGTCGCCAGCAGGGCGGTGTCGTGCATCATCCACATCGGCTGGGTGCGCTGCACCCACTGTTTGTCCATCTCCCCGACATCGGGGTCGTTGACCAGCCGCTCGACGACCCTGGCCCAGACCGGGACGAGGTCGCTGTTGACATCAGCCACTGGTGCACGCTTTCCAAGAACAAACCAGACAAGTTCTGCAACGGTAGTCAGCGAACAGGGCGGGATCAAGTCGTTGTCCACAGGCTGTGGGTAAGACGGGCGATCGCGGGCTGGTTTGACCCCCGTGCCCCGTCCCGCGTACCGTAACCAGGTCGAGTTGTCGATGGCCGCTGCCGCATGTCCGCGGGTCCACCCGCTCCATAAGGCGCGCAGCACGGGCGCCGTGGATTGCCTCAGACCCCAGCCGAACTGGGGCGATGGGCCGGATTTCCGAATCAGGGGAGATCACGCGGACGCACGGTGACGGCCAAGCGATTCCCCGTCATCCTACGATTCACCTCAGGAGCCCCCGAGTGAGCAAGCGCACCTTCCAGCCGAACAACCGTCGTCGCGCGAAGACCCACGGCTTCCGGCTGCGTATGCGTACCCGCGCCGGCCGTGCCATCCTGGCCGCCCGCCGTGGCAAGGGCCGCACCAGCCTGTCCGCCTGATCCGCGCCAGAGTCTGTTGTGCTGCCCTCCGAGAATCGGCTGCGGCGGCGCCAGGACTTCGCGACCGCGGTGAAACGCGGTCGTCGGGCCGGCCGGCCCCTTCTGGTCGTCCATCTCAGCAGAGACGGTGACCCGCAGGGGCAGACCGACCGGACCAGCGACTCCCGCCCGCACGTCGCCGAGGGGACTCCTTCGGCGCGTGCGGGTTTCGTCGTGAGCAAGGCCGTTGGCCCGGCGGTCGTCCGCAATCTGGTCAAGCGCCGGTTGCGTCACCTCGTTCGTGATCGTCTGTCCAGGCTGCCCGCCGGTAGCCTGATAGTGGTGCGTGCGCTGCCCCAGGCCGCGACCGCCTCGTACCAGGACCTCGAACGTGACCTGGACGCGGCACTCAAGCGGTTGCTGAGGACGGAGCCCGCCGCCACGGCGCCGACGGGAGCAGGTCGATGAAGTACCTGCTGATGGGTCTGATCAGGGTCTACCAGTGGACCATCAGCCCACTGCTCGGTCCGGTCTGCCGTTATTACCCCTCCTGCTCGCACTACGGCTACGAGGCCGTGAAGGTGCACGGGGCGGTGAAAGGCGGCGGGCTGACCGCGTGGCGCATCCTGCGCTGCAATCCGTGGACGCCCGGCGGGGTCGATCATGTCCCGCCGCGCAAGCATCCGGTGTGGCACCGGCGGTTGCGGGACTGGCTGAAGAGCCGGTCCGCCACCGGAGACCCGGTGACCGCCACCCCCGCCGGTCCGGACCCCGAGGGCCCGGCGACCATTGGTCCCGTGCGGCCAATCCACCTGTCCAAGGAGCCTGACCGGTGACCTTCTCCTTCCTGAATCCCCTGTACACAGCGGTGTCCTGGATCATCGTCCAGTTCCACTCGCTGTACAGCCACATCTTCGACCCGGACGGTGGCTGGGCCTGGGGTCTCGCCATCGCCTCGATGGTGGTCGTCATCCGGATCTGCCTGATCCCGCTCTTCGTGAAGCAGATCAAGGCGACCCGGGCCATGCAGGCGATCCAGCCGAAGATGAAGGCCATCCAGGAGCGCTACAAGAACGACCGGCAGCGCCAGTCCGAAGAGATGATGAAGCTGTACAAGGAGGCGGGTACCAACCCGTTCTCCAGCTGCCTTCCCATCATCGTGCAGGCGCCGTTCTTCACCGCCCTCTACGGCGTGCTCGCCAAGGTCGCCAAGGGCCAGGACATCGGTGTCATCCACGGTGACCTGCTGGTGAGCGCCGGCAAGGCGCACATCTTCGGCGCTCCGCTCTCCGCGACCTTCGTCGGCAGCCCCGAGACCAGCGTCAAGATCGTCACCGCGGTGATGATCATCCTGATGTCGCTGTCGCAGTTCGTCACCCAGCGCCAGCTGATGACCAAGAACGTCGACCTCACGGTGAAGACGCCGTTCATGCAGCAGCAGAAGATGCTGATGTACGTCTTCCCGATCATGTTCGCCGTGATGGGCATCAACTTCCCGGTCGGTGTCCTGGTCTACTGGCTGACCACCAACGTCTGGTCGATGGGTCAGCAGCTGATCGTCATCCACAACAACCCGACCCCGGGCAGCATGGCCTTCCAGGAGCGCCAGGAGCGTCTGAAGAAGGCCGGCCGACTGCGTCCGGACGGTACGGAGATCAAGGGCGCGCTCTGGGGCATGCTGCCCCCGTCCAAGGCGGCCGTGAGCGAGGCGGCCAGCGCCGCCGCGGTGGTCGAGGAGTCGGTGCAGGCGCGCCGCCAGCAGCCCCGTCGGCAGAGCAAGGCCCAGCGCCAGCAGGGCGGCGTCGGACAGCCGACCGTGGAGCCGGGCAAGGACGCCGCGGCCGAGGAGCCCACCGACGCAGCCCCGGCCGACACCGCCCCGGCGGACTCCCCGGCCGATGCCGGCGGCAAGCCGACGGCCGCCAAGCAGAGCACGGCCAAGCCGGCCGGTACCAAGCAGGGCACCCGGCAGCAGCCGAAGCGCGGTGGCGGCCAGCGGCCGAAGAAGAAGTCCTGACCGGCCCCAAGCCTGTTGTGACAGCCGCGAAGAGCTTCGTTCCCGGCCCGGCAGACGGGCCCATCTCCGAAGGAGTCCATCAGTGACGGAAGGCACCACCTCCGCCGTCGAGGCCGAGACCGCCGCCAGTTCCGACGAGAGCCTCATCTCCCGTCTGGAGCAGGAGGGCGACATCGCGGCGGACTACCTGGAGGGTCTGCTCGACATCGCCGACCTCGACGGTGACATCGACATGGACGTCGAGGGCGACCGCGCCCTGGTCTCCATCGTCAGTGACGGCAACGACCGCGCGCTGCAGCGCCTGGTCGGCCAGGACGGCGAGGTGCTGGAGGCCCTCCAGGAGCTGACCCGGTTGGCTGTCCACCGGGAGACCGGCGAGCGCAGCCGCCTCATGCTGGACATTGCCGGCTTCCGGGCCCGCAAGCGCGAGGAGCTGGCGGTGCTCGGGGCCGAGGCCGCGGAGCAGGCCAAGAGCAGTGGCGAGCAGGTCAAGCTGCGGCCGATGACTCCCTTCGAGCGCAAGGTCGTCCACGACGCGGTCGCCGCGGCCGGCCTGCGCAGCGAGTCCGAGGGCGAAGAGCCCCAGCGGTTCGTGGTCGTGCTGCCGGTCTGAGGCCGTCAGGTCGACGACCGGCCGCCGTGGCGGCCGGAGAGCTTCACCGGACGTGACCCCGTCCGCCTCGTGCGGGCGGGGTCGTCGTCCCTTCTGGGATGTTTCACGTGAAACAGTGCGTTGAGCGGGTCGGTGGATCCGGGGATCGGAGAGGTCGAGATGGACACGGAGAACGCGGCTGCCGGCCGGCCGGGGGCGGACGTGGACCCGGCCGCTGAGGGGCGGGCCACCGAGCTGGACCAGCTGTCCGAGGCGCCGGCCGTCGCCCGGGAGGTTTTCGGGGAACGCTACGACGCCGCGGTCCGCTACACGGAGCTGCTGGCCACCGCGGGCGTGCAGCGCGGACTGATCGGGCCCCGCGAGGTGCCCCGGCTCTGGGACCGCCACGTGCTGAACTGCGCGGTGCTGGCCGAACTGCTGCCCGCCGGCACCACCCTGTGCGACGTCGGCTCCGGGGCCGGTCTGCCGGGCATCCCGGTGGCGCTGGCCCGTCCGGACGTCTCGGTGACGCTGCTGGAGCCGCTGCTGCGCCGGACCACCTTCCTGGAGGAGGTCGTCCGGGAGCTGGGCCTGGACAACGTCACGGTGCTGCGCGGTCGCGCGGAGGAGATGGTCGGCAAGCTCGCGGTGGACGTGGTGACCGCCCGGGCGGTGGCGCCGCTGGACCGGCTGGCCGGCTGGGGCATGCCGCTGCTGCGCCCGCACGGACAGATGCT
Source organism: Kitasatospora sp. NPDC058048 (assembly GCF_042885555.1). Lineage (NCBI taxonomy): Bacteria > Bacillati > Actinomycetota > Actinomycetes > Kitasatosporales > Streptomycetaceae > Kitasatospora > Kitasatospora sp. NPDC058048. The sequence continues at coordinate 42,386 of NZ_JBHVRT010000018.1, forward strand.
GGCGCTCAAGGGCGACAGTGCGGAGCAGGAGCTGGCCGAATCGCGGGCCGGTCTGGCCAGGCTGGGTGCGGTCGAGTGGAGCGTCATCGCGGTCGGCGAGGGCACCCTGGAGACCTCGACCCGGGTGATCCAGGTGAAGGCGGGGGAGAGCCCCGGCGGGGTGAAGGCGGCCACCCGGCGGGCCAAGGCGGCCCGGGCGGGTCGCACCGCGAGCGTCCGGAACGGCGAGCGCGGCCGGGGCGGGCGGCGCCGCAGCCGCTGATCCGGCGCGACGCCGAAGACGTACCGAACACGGGCGGACGGGCCTCCTGCGAGGGAGGACCGTCCGCCCGTCGTCGTTCAGGTGGCGGACGGGCCGATGTTCCCCCCGGCGGTCGGCCGGGTGGTGCCCCCGGGACACCGGAGTGTCGCAACGTCAGATTTCCGGCATAGCGGGCATGGTGTTTCACGTGAAACGTCGCTCCTTGCTCTCGGGCATCCTCCGCCGTGACCGGGCGGCGACTGTTGCCGCTCCGGTTTCACGTGAAACACTGACCCCCATGCAGGACTCGGAGACCGTCGACCAGATCGATGACACGCCCATCGCACGGGCTGCCCAGGCTGCGGTTCAGGCGATCGGCCGAGCGGGCGAGGGACTGCCCCGGCCGGCCGCCACCCGGGTGATCGTGGTCGCCAACCAGAAGGGTGGGGTGGGCAAGACCACCACCACCGTGAACATGGCCGCCTCGCTCGCCATGCACGGCCTGCGCGTCCTGGTCGTCGACCTCGACCCGCAGGGCAACGCCTCCACGGCGCTCGGCATCGACCACCACGCCGAGGTGCCGTCCATCTACGACGTCCTGGTGGAGGGCAAGCCGCTGGCCGACGTGGTGCAGCCGGTGCACGACGTCGAGGGGCTGTTCTGCGTCCCCGCCACCATCGACCTGGCCGGCGCAGAGATCGAGCTGGTCTCCCTGGTGGCCCGGGAGAGCCGGCTCCAGCGGGCCATCGCCGCCTACGAGCAGCCGCTCGACTACATCCTGATCGACTGTCCGCCCTCGCTGGGTCTGCTGACGGTCAACGCCCTGGTCGCCGGCCAGGAGGTGATGATCCCGATCCAGTGCGAGTACTACGCCCTGGAGGGCCTCGGCCAGCTGCTGCGCAACGTCGAGCTGGTGCGCGCGCACCTCAATCCCGCACTGCACGTGTCGACCATCCTGCTCACCATGTACGACGCCCGGACCAGGCTGGCCGCCCAGGTCGCCGAAGAGGTCCGGACCCACTTCCACCAAGAGGTGCTGAGCACGGCGATCCCGCGCTCGGTGCGCATCTCGGAGGCGCCCAGTTACGGGCAGACGGTGCTCACCTACGACCCGGGCTCGACCGGGGCGCTCTCCTACCTGGAGGCCGCCCGCGAGCTCGCGCTGCGTGCGGTGGGCCAGGGCGGCTCGCTGGTGGGTCAGCAGCGGGACGGCCAGCAGGGGCACGGCGCCCCGGTGGCACAGCACGGCACGACGGAGGGTCATCAGTGAGTGCTCGCAGGGTTGGTCTGGGACGAGGGCTGGAGGCGTTGATCCGCCCCGCCGCGCCGGTGGACGGCGGGGCGGAGGCGAAGCCCGCGGCAGCCGCGCCCGCACCGGCCTCGGTGACGCCGCTGCCGAGCGGCCGCGGCACGGTGGCGGCCCGGGCGGCCGCGGAGAAGCGGGCCGAGCAGGCGCAGCCGGCCGGTGCGTACTTCGCCGAGCTGCCGCTGGACGCGATCACCCCGAACCCGCGCCAGCCGCGTGAGGTCTTCGACGAGGACAAGCTGGCCGAGCTGGTCACCTCCATCAAGGAGGTCGGGCTGCTCCAGCCGATCGTGGTCCGCCAGGTCGGTGCGGACAGCTTCGAGCTGATCATGGGCGAGCGCCGCTGGCGCGCCTCCCGGGAGGCCGGGCTGGAGCGGATCCCGGCGATCGTCCGGGCCACCGAGGACGACAAGCTGCTGCTGGACGCCCTCCTGGAGAACCTGCACCGCGCCGAGCTGAACCCGGTGGAGGAGGCGGCCGCCTACGACCAGCTGCTGCGGGACTTCGCCTGCACCCACGAGGAGCTGGCCGACCGGATCGGCCGCTCCCGTACGCACGTCTCCAACACCCTGCGGCTGATGAAGCTCCCGCCGTCCGTCCAGACCCGGCTGGTGGCCGGGACGCTGATGGCCGGACACGCCCGGGCGCTGCTCGGCCTGCCGGGGCCCGAGCAGCAGGAGCGGCTGGCCGCGCGGGTCATCGCCGAGGGCCTCACGGTGCGCAACGTCGAGGAGATCGTCGTGCTGATGCGCTCGGAGGAACCGGAGGAGCCCAAGCGCCAGGCGCCGAAGGCGGGCAAGCTGAACTCCCCGGCCTTCAACGACCTGGCGAGCCGGCTGTCCGACCGCTTCGACACCCGGGTCAAGGTCGAGGTGTCGCAGCGCGGCGGGAGGCTGGGCAAGGGCAAGGTGGTGCTGGAGTTCGGCTCGGTGGAGGACCTGAACCGGATCCTGGACAGCATGGCCCCGGGTGAGGACGGTCTGCGGCTGTCGCAGGGCTGAGCCGGACCGGCCGGCCGAGGGCAACGACCCGATGGGTGCGTGTTCCACGTGAGCGCTGTTTCACGTGAAACATGCACCCATCGGCGTTCGTGGGGGAATGCTCGACCGTGAGAGGGAGGAGGTGCGGCCATGGGACGGCGGATCGCTCCGCTGACGCTGGACAACCTCGGGGACCTGCCGAACGGCTGTCGCTCCTGCGTGTTCTGGGAGCTGGACCCGGTCAGCGCGAAGGAGGCGGTGGAGGCGGGCAAGCCGGAGCTGGAGAAGGAGGGGTGGATCTCCACGGTGCTGCTGGAGTGGGGCTCCTGCGGGCGGATCGTCTACGTGGACGACCGGCCCGCCGGGTTCGTGCTCTACGCACCGCCCGCCTACGTCCCCCGCTCGCAGTCCTTCCCGACCAGCCCGGTGTCGGCGGACGCCGTTCAGCTGATGGTCAGCCGGGTGCTGCCGGGCTACCAGCGCCAGGGCCTCGGCCGGGTGCTGGTGCAGACGGTGGCCAAGGACCTGATCGGGCGAGGGGTGCGGGCGATCGAGGCCTTCGGCTCGTCCGGGCGGGTGCCGACCAGCTGCGTGCTGCCGGCCGACCACCTGCTCGCGGTCGGCTTCAAGACCGTCCGCCCGCACCAGCGCTACCCGCGGCTGCGTCTGGAGGCGCGGACGACGCTCTCCTGGCGGGGTGATGTGGAGGGGGCGCTGGAGCGGCTGTTGGGCGGCGGGCGCAAGGAGCCCGCGCTGCGGCCGTTCTAGCGGGCGCCTCGGTAGGGCGCCACCGGAGGGCGTTGCCGCGGGCGTCGCGGCGGGCGTCTCCAGGGGTGCCCGGAGGGCCCGGAAACGACGGCGGCGGGGGGGCCCCCCCGGGGGCCCCCCCCCCCGGCGGGCGGACACCCGGAAACCGAGATTTTAACGGGCACCGCGCGCCGCCACGCGGGCGTGGGGCGGGCACCCGGGGTGGGAGT
>NZ_JBHVRT010000018.1:45899-58738 GCF_042885555.1 Kitasatospora sp. NPDC058048
CCGGGAAGGTCATCTGGACGGAGCAGCCGCTGGAGTAGCCGCGGAACGGCCGCGGGGTGGGGGGTCGGGCCCGGCGCCATACCCCCCCCGCGCGGGGGGCGCGGCCCCGCCCCCGCGGCGGGGGGGCCCCCCCCGGGGCCCCCCCGCCGCCGTGCGGTCGACGACCGGAAGACCTAGATGAACTCGGCCAGCTCGCGCAGCAGCGCGGCCTTCGGGCGGGCACCGGTGATGGACTTCACCGGCTCGCCGTCCTTGTAGACGATCAGGGTCGGGATCGAGATGACGCCGTACTTGGCGGCGGTCGCCTGGTTGGCGTCCACGTCCAGCTTGGCGATGGTCAGCTTCTCGCCGTGCTCGGCCGCGATGTCGTCCAGGACCGGGGCGACCTGGCGGCACGGGCCGCACCAGGTGGCCCAGAAGTCGACCAGTACGGGCTTCTCGCTCTTCAGGACGTCCTGCTCGAACGTCGCGTCGGTGACGGTGGTGGTGGCGCCGGCCACGGGAACTCCTCGGGTTCGGACGGAGGGGGCTGCTGCCAGGAGAACAACGGGTGGGCCCGTTCTGTTTCTGCCCGGCCGGGGCGGGGGTGTTTCACGTGGAACACCCCCGTGGGGCGGAGGGTGGGGCTCAGACCGCGACGGCGGCCTTGGCCTCCAGGTCGTCCAGCGCGGCCAGGTAGCGCTCGGCGTCCAGGGCGGAGGAGCAGCCGGTGCCGGCGGCGGTGATGGCCTGGCGGTAGGTGTGGTCGACGACGTCGCCGGCGCCGAAGACGCCCGGGATGTTGGTCCGGGTCGAGGGGGCCTCGACCTTGAGGTAGCCCTCGGCGTCCAGGTCCAGCTGGCCCTTGAAGAGGTCCGTGCGCGGGTCGTGGCCGATGGCGATGAACAGACCGGTGACGGCCAGCTCGCGGGTCTCGCCGGTGGTGGTGTCGCGCAGGGTGACGCCGCTCAGCTTCGGGTCGCCGTGGATGGCCTCGACCGCGCTGTCCCACTCGAAGCGGATCTTCGGGTCGGCGAAGGCGCGCTCCTGCATCGCCTTGGAGGCGCGCAGGGTGTCCCGGCGGTGGATGATCGTGACGCTGCGGGCGAAGCGGGAGAGGAAGGTCGCCTCCTCCAGGGCGGTGTCGCCGCCGCCGACCACCGCGATGTCCTGGTCGCGGAAGAAGAAGCCGTCGCAGGTGGCGCACCAGGAGACGCCACGGCCGGAGAGCTTGTCCTCGTTCGGCAGACCGAGCTTGCGGTGCTGGGAGCCGGTGGTGACGATCACGGCGCGCGCCTTGTGCACGTTGCCCTCGGAGTCGGTGACGGTCTTGATGTCACCGGTGAGGTCGACCGCGACGATGTCGTCGGGGATCAGCTCGGCGCCGAAGCGCTCGGCCTGGGCCCGCATGTTGTCCATCAGCTCGGGGCCCATGATGCCGTCCCGGAAGCCCGGGAAGTTCTCGACCTCGGTGGTGTTCATGAGCGCACCACCGGCGGTCACGGCCCCCTCGAAGACCAGCGGCTTGAGGGAGGCACGGGCCGTGTAGAGCGCGGCCGTGTAGCCGGCCGGGCCGGAACCGATGATGATCACGTTACGGACGTCGCTCACTGCTTCTCCTGGTTCGCATCGCGACCCGCGTTTGCTGCGGGGAGGGCGGTCCTGCTCCGCCGCCCGGGACAACGACTGACCAGTGTCTCGCATTCCCAGGCGGATCAGTACCAGGCGCCCGAAGTCCGGAAGCGGCGTGCCGCCGTCGGCGTGGATCGCATGGGAACCGCCGGTCAGCGGCTGGGAACGGCCTGGTGCAGGACGACCGGGCCGCAGTCGGGGGAGCGCAGGTAGACGTCGACGGAACCGGGGCGGCCGGGCAGGGAGTAGACCAGGACGTCGACCGGGGTGCCGTGGTAGCTGCCCCGGTCGGTGGCCAGCGGGGTGCCGGAGGCGGGTGCCGGGCAGCCTGGGCCGCTGGGGGTGGCGGGGGAGGGCGAGTCGGGCTCCGGGCGGCCGCCGTCGGCGGGCGGGGCCCCCTCGGACCGGGCGGGCCCGGTGGCCAGCAGTCCCGGGACGTTCTTCGAGCGGGCCAGCAACTGCTTCACCTGGGCGGCGAGTTCGTCGTCGCGGTAGTCGGTGCCGGCGCCCGCCGTGTGCGGGGCGCGGACATCGTGGCTGTCGGTGGTGGCGGTCGGGGCGCCGCCCGCGGTGGCCGCCATCGTGCCGGACCCGTCGTCGGGGTGGAGCAGCAGTGCTCCGCCGAGCCCGAGGGCGGCCAGGGCGGCGGCCGTGCCGAGCAGCAGGGCGAACCGCCGGCGGCGGGCGCGGCCGGGCCCGACGGCCGAGCCGGACCGGCCTGCGGGTCGGTCGCCGGACGGGGCAGCCGGCCGGGAGGCGGCGGAGGAGGGCGTGGCGGGCGCCGTGGCGGCACGCGCGGACCGGGCCGGGGCCTCGGCCCGGTGGTCGGCCGCGGGGGCCTCCTGAGCCGGTTCGACGGCCTCGCGGCCGCTCCCGGCGGCGGCTGCGGCGGCCTCGGCCAGCGCCGCGTCCAGTCGGGCGGCGACGTCGGCCGGCATCGGCGGGGTCTCGACGTCGCCGAGCAGCGACTGGACCTCGGCGAGGGCGTCGACGGTCTCCCGGCACTCGGCGCAGCCGTCCAGGTGCCGGCGCAGGGCCCCGACGCTGTCCGGGGACTCGATCAGTCCTTCGGCGAGGTCGGCCAGCCGCTCGACCGGGGGGTGGTCCTCGGCGGGGTCGGGGAAGGAGGGGTGGGCGTTCATCGGGTGCTCGCGTCTCCTTCCAGGACCGTCCGGCCGGTGCTCGGGCCCGCTCCTGTGACGGTGCCGGGCGGCTTCGGGTTCCCCCGGGTGTCGCGGCGCGGTGGGGCCGAGCCGCGGGCGGGCGCTGTTTCACGTGAAACATCGGGCTCGCGCAGGTGCCGGACCAGGGGGAGGAGCCGGGCCCGGCCGCGCGCGCAGCGGCTCTTCACGGTGCCCACCGGAACGCCCAGCAGTTCGGCCGCCTCGGCCACCGGGTACCCCTGCATGTCGACCAGCACCAGTGCGGCCCGCTGCTCGGCGGGCAGTTCGGCGAGCGCCGCGGTCAGTTCGCGGTGCAGCTCGGCCCGGACCACCGGGAAGTCGGCCGGCTCGGCGCTGCCGACCAGGGTGTCCAGCCGCTGGGGGTCGTCGTCGAGCGGGGTGGTGCGGCGGGTGGCGCCGCGCCGGGCGCGGTCCAGGCAGGCGTTGACCACGATCCGGTGCAGCCAGGTGGTGACCGCCGAGCGGCCCTGGAAGCCGGCGGCGGCGCGGAAGGCGGAGACCAGGGCGTCCTGGAGGGCGTCGGCGGCCTCCTCGCGGTCGCCCAGGGTGCGCAGGGCGACCGCCCAGAGCCGGTCGCGGTGGCGGTCCACCAGTAGACCGAAGGCCGCCGGGTCGCCGGCGACGTGCCGGGCGAGCAGCGTCGCGTCGTCCGTCGGGTGCGCGTCGTCCGCCACCGTCACCCCTCCCTCCCGGCCGCCGGTCCGTACCGCGTCCGCGGTCGTCGGATCAGCCGGAGACCTTCACCTCGGCGACGTGGCCGCGGAACCTGCCGTCGGTATCCTTCGTCAGACCGGTCAGCCAGATCAAGAGGTACCGCGTGGTGACCGGGGAGTCGAGGGTGTACTCGACGTTGCTCCCGGTCTTCTTCCCGACGACGGTGAAGGCGTCCGGCTTGGCCTGCAGCGGGTTGGCGCCGACGGCCGGGGTGGGCAGCCGCAGCTCCGCGGACTGCTCGCCGCCGGAGAACTGGACGTTCACCGAGGAGACCGGCTGCGGCGAGCCGAGGTCGATCAGCAGGCCGGTGCCCGACTTCAGCGCGGGCGGCTTGGCGCCGAACTGGTCGACGTACCAGCCGGTGGTCCACGAGGTGCTCAGGTCGCCGTCGATGGCCTTCCCGATGCTCTCGGTGCCCTCGGGTCCGTCGCCCAGGGGGTTGTAGGACTGCGCGTCCTTGATGGCGAGCGTCACCGGGTTGTGGGTGCTGGCCTGCGGGCTCGGCGCGGTGCTGCTGGTCGAGGGGGCGGTGGACGCGGTGGCCGACCCGGTGTGCCGCAGGCTGTCGACGAACTGCCAGGAGGCGACGCCGATCGCCCCCAGCGCGACCGTCCACGCGGTGGCCTTGACGACCCGGCGCAGCCGCCGCCTGGCGCGCCGGGAGGAGGCCGGGCGGGAGGAGGCCGGCAGCGGGGCGACGGTGGTGTCGGCGACCCGGGTCGGGTTGGGCGCGGTGGGCAGCGCGTGGGTGTTGTGCCGGGGCGGGGCCGGGAAGGCGGGAAGCTCCGGTTCGGGCTGGCGGATCCGGGGCATCTGCGCGATCGCCCGGACCAGCTCCTCCGGCGTGGTGATCGGCTGGGCGTGGTGCGGCGGCTGGTCGAACAGGGCCCGCGCGGCGAGCTCGGACAGGCCCTTGTGGACCCCGGCGCGGACCTGGTCCGGCGCGGCGTTCTGGAGGCCCTTGGGCAGGCCCTGGAGGTCGTAGCGGTCCTCCGGGTACGGCCAGCGGTGGGTGAGCGCGGCGAACAGCAGTGCGCCGATCGCGCGGGTGTCCGCCCGCTGGGCGTCCTCGGCGTCCTCGGCGGGCAGCCCGCGCAGGGCGGCGTCCACCGCGATGCCGTTGATCCGGTACTGGCCGCTGTCGGTGCGCAGCACGCAGCGCGGGGTGAGCCGCAGGTGGGCCTGGCCGCGACGGTGGGCGGCCGCGACGGCGTCGGCGACCTGGCGGACCATCTGGTACGCCTCGTGCGGCTCCATCGGGCCGTTGGCGAGCAGCCTGGCCAGGTCGGAGGAGTGCGGCAGCCACTCCCGGACGACGTAGACCAGTTCGCCCTCGTGGACGGCGTCGAGGACCTGGACGAAGCGGGGGTCGCCGAGCAGCGCGGCGGACTTGGCGGCCGCCACCACCTTGCGGGCCCGCTGGTGGCCGGAGGCCATCAGGTGGACGCCGACGGCCCGGCGCAGCTTCTCGTCGACGGCGCGCCAGCTGCTGAAGGTCTCGGTCTGGGAGATGCACTCCTCCAGCCGGTACCGGTGGCCGATCATGTCGCCGCTGCGGCGCTGCGGGGCGGGGAGGGTGCGCGGGAGGGTGGCGGTGTCGCGCGGGTCGACAGTGGGCTGCGGGTCGGTGGGGCGGCGCGCCGGGCGGGCCGGTTCGTCGGCGGGCTTCTTCCGGGGGGAGCCGGCGGCCAGTTCGGCGCGGAGCTCCTGCACGGAGAGCGGTGCGGTGATCTCCGAGGTCTCCTCGCCGGCGGGGGTGCCCGGTCCTGCGGCCGGTGCGTCGTGCCCGCCCGCGTCCTCGTCCTCGTTCCCGTCCTCGTCCTTGTCCGCGTCGGTGCGCCCGGGGGCGGCGGCAGCGGTGGTGGTGCCCTCGCGGGCGTCCGCGGAGGTGTTCCCGCCGGCGTCCTGCGAGCCCGTGAGCTCGTCGATCGCCGCGGCCAGTGCGGCCTCGTCCGTCGCCGCGTCAGCTGCTGACGTGTCGACGACGGCCTTGGTGCCATCAGCCACCGTGGTCCTGCCTCCCCTTGTGTAGCCCCGGCCTGAGAGATTCGCTGGAGCCCGGGGGTCGGCGGCCCTGTGCTCCAGGACAATTGTGCCCACTCTTCTCCACCGGGTACGACCGCTGAGACGTCCGCTCGGTTGCACGCGGGTGGAGAGATGTGGTGCAGATTCGACACCGGGTCGCCATCCGGCGGTCGGGCGGACCCGAACCGACCGGTGCCCCAGCACTCGGCCGGACGAGCGGAGGAGCGTCTCGCTCCGGTTGACGCCCGGTCAGGGCGCCCGCTCGTCCGGCCGGTGGTCGGACGGTCAGCGGCCCAGCCGGCCGCGGACCATGCCCAGCATGGCGTTCAGTTCCTCGATCCGCAGGCGCTTCGCGATGAGCACGAAGACCGCCAGCTGGAGGCCGCCGGCCACGACCAGGGCCGCCACGCTGCCCGGCCAGCCGCCGAGCACCTGCTGGACCCCCAGGCTGGCGCCGAGGCCGACCAGGGCGGCCGGGACGCAGGCGGCGGCCAGCCGGCTGTACGTCCTGCCGATCCGCTTGGTGTCCAGCCCGCCGATCCGCTTCTTCAGCTTCGGCATCGCGACCGTCACCCCGACGGCGTAGGCGAGGCCGTAGCCGAAGGCGAGGCCGACCACCGTCCACTCGGCGGGCAGCACCAGCCAGCACAGCAGGGCGAAGCCGGCCTGGCAGGCCGCGACCCAGACGGTGTTGGAGAACGGCGTGCGGGTGTCCTCGTAGGCGTAGAAGCCGCGCAGCATCACGTACTGGGCGGAGTACGGGATCAGGCCCAGGGCGAACGCGGAGAGCATCAGACCGACGTTGGTGGCGTCGTTCAGGACGGTGTCGTTGCCGCCGACCGCGTAGATCGCCCGGCCGATCACCGGGCCCAGCGACAGGAACAGGAAGGCCGCCGGGACGACCGCCACCGCGGTGGTGCGCAGACCGTAGGAGATGTCGTCGCGCACGGCGCCGGCGTCCTCGTCGGCCGCCGCCCGGGAGAGCCGGGGGAGCACCGCGCTCATGATCGAGACGGTGATCACGGCCTGCGGGAGCTGCCAGATCAGCAGCGCGTTGGAGAACGCGGCCAGGCCGACGCCGCCGTGGCCGGCCGCCGCCGCGGCGTCGCCCGCCTTGGTGGACAGCTGGGTGATCACCAGGTAGCCGGCCTGGTTGGCGAGCACGAAGAAGAACGTCCACTTGGCCAGTCGGGCGGCCTTGCCCAGGCCGTGACCGCGCCAGTCGAAGCGGGGCCGGAAGCGGAACTCGGCGGCCCGCAGGTACGGGATCATCGCCAGCGACTGGACGACCAGACCGATCAGGGTGCCGAGGCCGAGCAGCCGCACGCCCTCGGGGGAGATGCCCTCCGGGGTGACGTGGGTGGTGCCGAAGCCGCCGTAGACCCAGATGTAGGCGGAGAAGGTGAAGATCACCACGATGTTGTTCAGGACCGGGGTCCACATCATCGCGCCGAAGCGGCCGCGGGCGTTGAGGATCTGGCCCATCACCACGTGGATGCCCATGAAGAAGATGCTCGGCAGGCAGAAGCGGGCCATCGCCACCGTGGTGTCGGCGCGCTCCGGGTTGGCCATCATCGGGTGGGCGATCAGCTGCACCAGCACGGGCGCCCCGAGCACCGCCAGGAAGACCACGCCGCCGAGCCCGACCATCACCAGGGTGAGCAGCCGGCTGGCGTACGCGGTGCCGCCGTCCTCGTCGTTCTTCATGCTGCGCACCAGCTGCGGCACGAAGACCGCGTTCAGCGCGCCGCCGCCGATCAGGATGTACAGCAGGGTCGGCAGGGTGTTCGCCGCGTTGTAGGAGTCACCCATCACGCCGACACCGATGGCCGCGGTGATCACCATGGTCCGGACGAAGCCGGTGCCGCGGGAGACCAGCGTGCCGGCCGCCATGATCGCGCTGGAGTTCAGCAGGCTGGCGACCTTGCCGCCACCGGCCGCCTGGGCGGGTTCGGCGGCGGGCGCCTGCTGCGCGGCCTGCTCCTCGGCGACGATGTCGGACAGCGGTTCGACGGCCGGGGGCACCGCGACGGCGGCCACCTGCCTGGTGGCCTCCTCCTCGGAGAGCGGCGGGTCGAACTCGATCGGCGGCACGAAGTGCTGCTGCCCGCCCGGAGCGCCGCCGTGCTGCGGCTGACCCGGGTAGCCGCCCGCCGGCGGGTACGGGGCGGGGCCGACCGGAGGGGCGGTCGGCTGGACCGGCTGCGGGGCCGGGGCGGGCTGCGGGACCGGCGGCTGGGCCGCGGCCTGCGCCGGGCGGCCGCCGAACAGGGCGTCCACCCCGACGTACTCGGTGGTCTCGGTGTCCCAGGCGGAGTGCGCCGGGCCCGGCTCCCACTGCGGCCGGGGCTGCTCGACGCCGCCCCAGTGGCCACCGGCGGCCTGCGCCGGGGCCGGCTGCTGCGGCCAGGCGCCCTGCACCGGGGTGTCCCAGCCGGGCTGCACCGGCGGCACCGGGGCCGCGAACTGCTGCTGGGCCTGGTACGGGGTCGGCGGCACCGGCGTCGGGTAGCCGCCGCCCTGCGGCGGCAGCTGCGGCGGCACGTCGTACGCGGCGACCGGCGGCTGGGGCGCGACGGGCCGACCGGCCTGCAGACCGTACGGGTCCTGGCCGTCCTGCGGGTGCCCGTACGCGTCCGCCGCGTACGGGTCCTGGGCGTAGGTGTCGGCCACGTACCAGTCGCCGGACGGCGACTCGGCGCCCGGCCGGCTCTCACCGCGGCCCGACGGCCGCTCCTCGCTGCGCCCGGTCATGTCACCTCTTCGCTGTCGTGGGGGGAGGCCGGCCCGGCGGTGCGGGGGGTCGGCGGTATCAAGGACCAACCTTCTCATCACCGGCGGCCCGATCCCGGCCATCCGGGCTGCTGCCGCGCGGTGTCTGCGCGGGACCGTCACCTCGGGTGTCGTTCGTTCCGCCGGCCCGGTCCGGTTCGGCGGCCCCGGCGCGATCCGCGGTGGAGTCCTGCGCCGTGGCCTCCGAGGCGCCCTCCGCCGTGCCCTCCGAGACGCCGTCCGCCGTGTCCTCCGCCGTGTCCCGCGCTCCGGTGCCGTCCGCCGCCGGGGCGTCCCCGACCGGCTGGTCGCCGTCCTCGTGCGGCTGCCCGCCGCGCCGCTTGCGCTGGCGCACGAAGCGCAGCGCGGCCAGCAGCAGCAGGACGCCGGCGCCCGCGAAGATGTACAGCACCCCGTTGGTCACCGAGGTGACCTCGACCTTGAACTGCTGGGGGTCGCCGTACGGCCGGGAGTCGGGGCCGGTGGTCCACAGCTGGGCGGTCATCGCGACCGTCCCGTTGTTGTGCGCCTCGGCGTTGAAGCGCAGGGTCACGCTCTGCGAGGCCGGGAGGACCAGCTCCTCCTCCTTGCTCACCCGCAGCCTGTTCGGTTGGGCCGAGGTGAGCACCAGCTTCAGGTTGGTGACCGTCTGGGTCAGGTCGTTGCGGACGCTGACCTGGAGCAGACCGGTGTTGCCGGCCAGGGTGACGACGTTCTTCTTCGGCACCTGGACGGCGCTGGTCAGCTCCTTCAGGTACTTCGTGACGCCGGCGCGGTAGGTGCTCCCGGCCGGCGGCTGGCTGCGCCACTCGGTGGACAGCGAGCGGACCATCGCGGCGCTGAACGGGCCGCGCACCCGCTGCGGCAGGGTGAGCACCCGCATCAGGGTGTCCAGGTCGTGCTGGATGTCGTCGGTGCGGCTCAGGTCGGCCGCGGGCAGCTCCGAGGCGCGGGCCTGGGTCGGGTAGTCGGTGGGCGCCGGGACGGCGGTGTTCGCCTTCGGGTCGGCCGCGGACTGGGCCACCGCGTCCAGCTTGACCGAGGAGATCCACTTGCCGTCCGCCGTCTGCAGGGCGCTCGCCAGCGCCTTGGCGCCGGCGATGCTCAGTTCGCGCGGGGGCAGGACCAGCAGTCCGCGCTGGTTCTGCGGCTGCTCGTGGGTGATCGCGAAGGTCTCGGCGAGGAAGCGCTGGGTGGCGTCGGTCTGCGCCTGCGGGCTGCTCAGGTCCTTGTCGAAGAGCGCGGAGACGGTCTCGTCGGCCACCACGGCGCTCTGCCCGCCGCCGATCGGCCGGACGGCGGTCGGGGTGTAGTTGAGCGAGTCCGCCTCCGGCATGCTCGCGCCGTTGACCAGCACCAGCCCGCTGCCCGACTGCTGGGCGAGGGAGGCGATCTGCTGGTCGAGGTACCCCTGGAACGGCCAGGCGACGTCCGACCGGGTGTCCACGGCGAGCCGGCCCTCGACGGTCAGCCGGCCGGCGGTGGCCGCCTTGCTCAGCGCGGTGGTCATCCCGGTCAGGTCGGAGCCGTTGTGGGCGATCGAGGCGAGGTCCGGGTCGGCGTACGGCAGCGAGACCACCTGGGTGCCCGGCTTGGCGACGGCGGCCCGCAGCTTGTCCAGCCAGGCGACGGCGGCGGCCGAGGGCTGCATCTGGACGGTGTTGTCGTCCTTGACGGACTTGCCCGACCCCTCGGTGCCCGGCTTCTGCACCCGGTAGGTCTTGGTCATCGCGAGCGCGGCGTCCAGCAGGTCCGGGTCGATCACCCAGGTCAGGCCGTTCAGCTTGGCGCCGGTGTCGACCAGCTCGTACAGCCGGCCGCCCGGGGCGAACTCGGTGGCCAGGCTGTCGTCGCGCAGCACCGAGACCGGCTGGTCGTTGCTGTCGGTGGTGGTCTGGGCGGCCACCACCGGCGCGTGCACCAGCGGCCAGACCGTGGCGACCTTCGTCGGCTGCGCCTCGGCGCCGCCCGGGTTGTACGGCAGGAAGGTCCGGGCGATGCCCAGGGGGCGGTCGCGCGGGTTGTCGGCGGTCCCGCCCCAGGCGTCCACCGCGAGCTCGTACGCGCCGCTCGCGGACAGTCCGAGGTCGCTCACCGCGACGCTCAGCGTGTACGGCTGGCTCTGCCCCGGGTTCAGCTCCGGCAGGGCGTACTGGGGGGTGTCCAGCTCGGTGCCGTCCTTGCCGTCCGGCGTGGAGCGGTCGGCCACGTTGGCCAGGTCGCTGCGCCGGTCCAGCGGCTTATTGGAGTACGGCTTGCGGACGGCCGCGTGGGCGCCCTTGACCGCCGACTTGCCGGCGTTGGTGACGTGTCCGGTGATCGTCACGATGCCGTTCGGGGTGGCCACCTGCGGGCTGAGCGTGTCGATGGTCATCACCACCGGGTACTCGGCCGTGACGGTGGAGTCCGCGGCCGGCCGGACGTTGCCGCCGGCGGGCAGCGCGCCGGCCGGGGTGGCCGTGAAGAGGGTCAGGGCGGCCGCGCAGGCGGCGGCCAGGCGCGCGCCCGCCCGGCGCGTCCGGCGGGCCGGATGACGCCCCTCGGCGGGGCGCTCGGCCCCTCCAGGCTGTCGGTGCGTCCCCAGGCCCGAGTGCCGTGCCGGCTCACTCACTCGCTTCGCCCTCGCCGTTCTCGATCGTTCGCTGCTGATGCTGTCGTCCGGCGCGGTCCGCCCGACGGTCTTCGCTTGACTCTCTTGGATCGCTCCGCCCGACGCCGTCGCCGCACCGCTGCCGCGGGGGTTCCCGCGGACGGCGGCGGCGCGCGGCACCGCATCCCCCGTCCGGTGCCCGAGACTCGTCCACCGGCATGGTAACGATGCAGCCCGCGGCGCAGTGTTGCGGGCTGTGGGGTGAGACGCCCAGAACGCGCGGGCGGTTGACCTGTCGGGGCACGTACCCTTGTGAGCCGTGTCCACTGCCAATGAGCCCACCGCGCACACCGACCCCTCCAGCACCGCCGTCCAGGTCGTACCAGGCCTGAGCGAGGCCCAGACCCTCGGCCTCCAAGAGCTGCTGCGGGTGTCGCCGGTCGCCGACGAGATCGCCCGCCGGTTCCAGGCGGCCGGTCACCGGCTGGCGCTGGTCGGCGGGTCCGTCCGGGACGCGCTGCTCGGCCGGCTCGGCAACGACCTGGACTTCACCACCGACGCCCGCCCGCAGCAGGTGCTCAAGCTGGTCAAGGGCTGGGCGGACGCGGTCTGGGACGTCGGCATCGCCTTCGGCACGGTCGGCGCCCGCAAGGACACCCCCGAGGGTTCCTTCCTGATCGAGATCACCACCTACCGCTCCGAGGCGTACGACCGCACCTCGCGCAAGCCCGAGGTCAGCTACGGCGACACCATCGGGGAGGACCTGGTCCGCCGGGACTTCACCGTCAACGCGATGGCCGTCGACCTGCCCGGCCGCGGCTTCGTCGACCCGCACCACGGTCTGGAGGACCTGGAGGCCCGGGTGCTGCGCACCCCCGCCACCCCCGAGGAGTCCTTCTCCGACGACCCGCTGCGGATGATGCGGGCCGCCCGCTTCGCCGCCCAGCTGGACTTCGACCCGGCGCCCGAGGTGGTCGCCGCGATGACCGCGATGGCCGAGCGGCTCACCATTGTCTCCGCCGAGCGGATCCAGGCCGAGCTGAACAAGCTGCTGCTGGCCAAGCACCCGGTGAAGGGCCTGCGGCTGCTGGTCGACACCGGCCTGGCCGGGTACGTGCTGCCCGAGCTCCCCGCGCTGCAGCTGGAGCGGGACGAGCACCACCGGCACAAGGACGTCTACGAGCACTCGCTGACCGTCCTGGAGCAGGCCGTCGACCTGGAGCAGGACGGCCCGGACCTCACCCTGCGGCTCGCCGCGCTGCTGCACGACATCGGCAAGCCGCGCACCCGCCGCTTCGAGTCGGACGGCCGGGTCTCCTTCCACCACCACGAGGTGGTCGGCGCCAAGATGACCCGCAAGCGGATGCGGGAGCTCAAGTATTCCAAGGAGCTCATCGAGGACGTCTCGCGCCTGGTCGAGCTGCACCTGCGCTTCCACGGCTACGGCGGCGGCGAGTGGACCGACTCGGCGGTGCGCCGCTACGTCACCGACGCCGGGCCGCTGCTGGAGCGCCTGCACAAGCTGACCCGCTCCGACTGCACCACCCGCAACAAGAAGAAGGCGGCCGCGCTCTCCCGCACCTACGACGGTCTGGAGACCCGGATCGACGAGCTGAGGGCGCGGGAGGAGCTGGACGCCGTCCGCCCGGCGCTGGACGGCAACCAGATCATGGAGCTGCTCGGCCTCAAGCCCGGCCCGCAGGTCGGCAAGGCGTACAAGCACATGCTCGAACTCCGGCTGGAGCACGGCCCGATGGAGCACGACGAGGCGGTCGGGGCACTGCGGGCCTGGTGGGCCGAGCAGCAGGGCTGAGCCCGGATCCGGATCTCCGGACACGGCGCCGGACACGGCGGGAGGGGTGGGCCCGGCACCCGGGCCGGGGGCCCCCCCCCCCCCACCCCGCGCGCTTGGTCGGGTGGGGGCGGGCACGGTGTGAAGGGGC
>NZ_JBHVRT010000018.1:58748-175838 GCF_042885555.1 Kitasatospora sp. NPDC058048
GGGGGGGGCCCCTCCTCCGGGCGGCCCCCCGGCGCCGCCCCCGCGGCCGCGGGGCCGGCGGGGGGGGGGGGGGCCCCCCCCGCCCGCGCCCGCCCCCACCCCTCCTCCGTACCGGGCTACTTGAGCTGCTTCAGGCAGAGCACGTAGTCCAGGGCCGGGAGGTTGGGGTGCTTGCTGGTGTACCAGCTGTCCGACTTCGGCTGCTTCTCGCAGACCTTCTCGTCGGAGGTGGCGAGGTACTTGAAGACGATCTTGTACTGCGCCTTGGTGTCGGTGCAGGGCACCACGGTGATCTTCGGGTGGGTGTCGGTGGTCTCGCTGGTGCCGTTCGCGTTGCGCAGGCAGTCGCCGGGGTTGGCCGCGTCCACCTTGCTGTCCGAGTCGGTCGGCGTGGTGACCGGCGGGAACGTCAGCGTCGGGACCGGCAGCGTGAAGGTCGGCGCGGGGATGACCGGTGACGTGTAGGTCGGCTTCGGCAGCGGCATGGGCGAGAAGGTCAGCACGGTGGGGGACGGCGTCGGGTCGGCGACCGGGTCGACCTTCTTCGGGCCGAGCACCCCGGTCGCGGCCAGGGCCACGGTGACCGCCAGCGAGACCGGCACCAGCAGCATCGCGATGTGCGGCCGGCCGGTCAGCGGAACGCCCGGGTTCAGCTGGGGGCCGTGGCTGCCCGGGACGGGCGGCGGCAACTGCTTGAACTTGTTGTGCGGGCCGAGGTTCAGCAGCAGCGTGATCGGGGTCAGCAGCCAGGACACCAGGCTCCACCAGCCCTGGACCAGCGTCCGGGCCGACATGTCGCGCACCGTCGCCGTTCCGCAGGTGCGGCAGAACGGGCCGGTCATCCGCAGCATCCGGTAGGCGATGATCAGGCCCTGGTGGCCGCGGACGGTGGCGTTCACCGCCGGGTAGCCGCCGCAGAACCGGCAGGTGGTCCCGTCCGTCGGCGGCGGCGGGTACCCGTAGCCGTAGCCGTCCGGCGGGGGCTGGACGCCGTACGGCTGCTCGGGCGGCGGCGGGGCGCTCGGGTAGCCGTATCCGGGCGCCGGCGGCGGTGCGCCGTATCCGGGCGCCGGCGGCGGTGGGGGCGGTGCGCCGTAGGAGCCGCCGGAGGCGTACGGGTTGCCGTCGCCCGGTGGCGGGCCGTACGGCATCTGCGGCGGAGGCGGAGGCGGAGCGGACAAGGGGGTCCCCCGGGAAGGAAAAGGAGAGGCGGAAGAGGTCAGGACTTCTTCACCGGCGGGATGCCGGTGGTGGCGGGCGCCAGCGGGCCGAGGCAGAGCACGTACCGCTTCTTGTTCCAGCGGCGGCCGCTCTTGCCCGAGACCGCGCTCGTGGTCTGCGGCGTCTGCTTGCAGCGGGTCACGTCCGTGGTGCCCTCGAACTTCGACAGAACGCGGTAATTCGCTTTGCTGTCAGTGCACTTGACGATCTCGACGTCGCGGGAGCCGCTCGCCCGCACACAGTCCCCGGGCTTGGCGCTGCTGACGCTCGGCCCGGCCACGAAGTAGCCCACGGCCAGCGCCACGCAGCCGCCGACCAGCCCGACGATCCGCAGCTTGGACCGGATGCCGCGCTTGGCGGCCGGCGCGGGCGGCACCGCCGGGGCGGGCTGGGGCGGGCCGTACGGTCCGGCGGGCGGCTGCTGCCCGTACGGCTGCTGTCCGGGGGCCGGCTGTCCGTACGGCTGCTGTCCGTAGGGCGGTTGGCCGGGCGGCTGCTGCCCGTAGGCGGGCGGCTGTCCGTACCCGGGCGGCGGGCCGTAGCCGGGCGGGGTCGGCGGCGCGGGCTGCCCGTAGGCCGGCGGCGGTCCGTACGGCGCGGCCGGCGGGGGAGGCGGTGCCCCGTACGGCGTGGCGACGGGCGGCCCCACCGGGGCCGGGCCGTACGGATTCGGCGGTGTGCTCATCAGTTCGTCCCCCGAGACGGAGTTCTGTCGATCCGACAGGTTCGAGTACCTTAGCGAGTCGGTCGGACGCCGTCGGCCGCGAGTCCCGAGGGTTCCCAGGAGGCCTGGTCACCGGGGGAGCGGGCTCCGGCGGGCGGCGCGCAGGTAGAGGACCGCCGTCAGGGCGTATACCCCGGCGACCCCCAGCACCACCGCGACCGAGCGGCCGGACAGCGGCAGCACCAGCGCCGTGACCAGGGCGGCGGCCACGAAGGCGACGTTGAACAGCACGTCGTAGATGGCGAAGACCCGGCCGCGGTACTCGTCCTCGACCGACTCCTGCACCGCCGTGTCGGCGCAGATCTTGGTGCCCTGGGTGACCACCCCGAGCAGCAGGGCGGCGATCAGGCAGGGCACCAGGGTGAAGCTCAGGCCCAGGGCGGGGACGAAGGCCACGGGGGCGACCAGGCAGGCCGTCATCCACCCGGCCAGGCCCAGCCGACGGGTGCACCAGGGGCTGACCAGCGCGGCGACGAAGAACCCGGCGGCGGACAGACCCACCGCCTGGCCGAGGGTGACCAGCCCGGCCGCGCTGTCGGTCGGGTCGTTGAAGGTGTACCGGGCGAGCATCACCACGACCACGATCAGCACGCCGTAGCAGAACCGGGCCGCGGTGACGGCGGCCAGCGCGTGCACGGCGGGCCGGCAGTCCCGCACGAGGTGGCGCACCGCGGCGCCGAGTTCGACGGCGGCCCGGACCAGTGCCTGGCCGAGCGCCGGGCGGCCCTCGTGCTGCTCCGGGCCGAGCAGGTCGCGGTCCATCCGCCGGGCGGCCAGCGCGGCCGACAGGTAGAGCAGCGCGGCCACCGTGACCAGGGCGGCGTCGGCCTGAGGCCCGGGAGCCATCAGCTGGTGCAGCGCGAAGCCGATGCCCCCGCCCGAGGCGGCGGCGACCGTCCCGAGGGTGGGGGAGAGGGCGTTGGCGGTGACCAGCTGGTCCTGCTCCACCACCCGGGGCAGGGCGGCGGACAGTCCGGCCAGGATGAACCGGTTGAGCGCGGTGACCAGCAGGGCCGAGGCGAAGAACAGCCAGGTCGGTGCCTGCGCCAGCAGCAGCGCGCCGGTGCCCAGGCCCAGCACGAAGCGGGCCAGGTTGCCGAAGTAGAGCACCTGGCGGCGGCGCCAGCGGTCCAGCAGCACACCGGCGAACGGGCCGATGACCGAGAACGGCAGCAGCATCACGGCCAGCACCGAGGCGATGTCGGCGGGGGAGGACTGCTTCTCGGGAGAGAACACCACGTACGCGGCGAGCGAGACCTGGAAGACGCCGTCCGAGAGCTGGGAGAGCACCCGGGCGGTCAGCAGCCGCCGGAAGTCGCGGCCCTTCAGCAGGTCCAGGAGCGTGGCGCGGTGCGCGGACTGGTGGGTGCTGCCGTTCTCGGTGATCGCCACCCGCCCAGAGTGCCATGGAACCGGCCACTGTTTCACGTGAAACATTGGCCGCGAGAACGTGAAGGGCCCACGGTCCGAAGACCGTGGGCCCCTCCTACGGCTGTGCGAGCCGTGAGCGGTCAGCCGCTCAGCGCTCGACCTCGCCGCGGATGAACTTCTCGACGTTCTCGCGGGCCTCGTCGTCGAAGTACTGGACCGGCGGGGACTTCATGAAGTACGAGGAGGCCGACAGGATCGGGCCACCGATGCCGCGGTCCTTGGCGATCTTCGCGGCGCGGACGGCGTCGATGATGACACCGGCGGAGTTCGGGGAGTCCCAGACCTCCAGCTTGTACTCCAGGTTCAGCGGGACGTCGCCGAACGCGCGACCCTCCAGGCGGACGTACGCCCACTTGCGGTCGTCCAGCCAGGCCACGTAGTCCGAGGGACCGATGTGGACGTTCTTGGCGCCCAGCTCGCGGTCGCGGATCTGCGAGGTGACGGCCTGGGTCTTGGAGATCTTCTTGGACTCCAGGCGCTCGCGCTCGAGCATGTTCTTGAAGTCCATGTTGCCGCCGACGTTCAGCTGCATGGTGCGCTCGAGGATGACACCGCGGTCCTCGAACAGCTTGGCCATCACGCGGTGCGTGATGGTGGCGCCGACCTGGGACTTGATGTCGTCACCGACGATCGGCACGCCGGCCTCGGTGAACTTGTCCGCCCACTCCTTGGTGCCCGCGATGAACACCGGCAGGGCGTTCACGAAGGCGACCTTGGCGTCGATGGCGCACTGGGCGTAGAACTTGGCCGCGGCCTCGGAACCGACGGGCAGGTAGCAGACCAGGACGTCGACCTGCTGGTCCTTGAGGACCTGGACGACGTCGACCGGAGCCTCGTCCGACTCCTCGATGGTCTCCAGGTAGTACTTGCCCAGGCCGTCGAGGGTGTGGCCGCGCTGGACGGTCACGCCGGTCGGCGGCACGTCGCAGATCTTGATGGTGTTGTTCTCGCTGTTGCCGATGGCGTCGGCCAGGTCGAAGCCGACCTTCTTGGCGTCGACGTCGAAGGCGGCGACGAACTCCACGTCACGGACGTGGTAGTCACCGAACTGGACGTGCATCAGCCCGGGGACCCTGCCGGCCGGGTCGGCGTCCTTGTAGTACTCGACACCCTGCACCAGCGACGCGGCGCAGTTGCCCACGCCCACGATGGCTACGCGAACCGAACCCATTCCGGTTGCTCCCTGTGATCTCATGAGGACCGCCGGGGTCGGCGGAACTCGTCCTGCTTCTTCGATGACTGCATGTACGGGCGCGAGGCGCCCGATCCTGCCGCGCGGCACAGGGCTGGCGCGGTGTCAGCGCTCCTGGGCGGAGCGCCCCGGGCGGTCGTACGGTGGCCCGGGCGGGTCCTGGGACCCGTCCTCCTGGCCACGGCCGTCCGAAGTCTTGTGGGGGCCGGCGGCGGGGCCGCCGGCGTCGGAGCCGGTCCGACCGGTGCGGTTGGACCGCTCGGTCTCGATCAGCTCGTTGAGCCAGCGGACCTCGCGCTCCACCGACTCCAGTCCGTGCCGCTGGAGTTCGACGGTGTAGTCGTCGAACCGCTCGCGGGCGCGGGCCAGCGAGTTGCGCATCCGCTCCAGCCGCTCCTCCAGCCGGCTGCGGCGCCCCTCCAGGACGCGCATCCGCACGGCCCGGTCGGTCTGGCCGAAGAAGGCGAAGTGCACGCCGAAGTGCTCGTCCTCCCAGGCGTCCGGGCCGGAGTCGGCGAGCAGTTCCTCGAAGCGCTGCTTCCCCTCGGCGGAGAGCCGGTAGACGATCTTGGACCGCTTGCCGTTGAGCGCGGTGGCCGGGACGTACTCGACGTCCGGGTTGTCCTCGACCAGGAAGCCCTGGGCGACCAGGCTCTTCAGGCAGGGGTAGAGCGTTCCGTAGGAGAGCGCCCGGAACGTGCCGAGCAGGATGTTCAGCCGCTTGCGCAGCTCGTAGCCGTGCATCGGGGCGTCGTGGAGCAGTCCGAGGACGGCGAACTCCAGCACTCCTGAGCGTCTGCCCATCGCCTTCGTCCTCCTCCCTCTCGGTGTCCGTCCGGCCGCCGCATCCGGCGGTATTCCGCTTCGATGTATCGGCTCGATATATCGAGAACAGTAAACCCGGCCCTCGGAACGAGCAAGGGGGGCACGCGTGAATGTGATCACAAGCCGACGCGCAGGTGAGGTTGGCAACGGGCTTGTAATGATCTGTTGCCGTTTTGCGGGCATTGGCAACTGATGTCCGATTAGTTGTATATCCGTGCTGCGTACGCTGTCGCGTGTGCACGAGGACCACCTCCGGGATCAGGGCGGTTGGCGGGCATCGGACGTGAACCCTGCCTTCAGGCTGGAAACGCCTGGCGAGGAGTGGCTGGAAGATGAGCGAGCGACGGCGAAGGACGCCCAACCCGGGCGGTGACGGGCAGCAGCCCCCGGGAGGCGGCGGCCGTCGGGGAGGTGGGTCGGAGCCCGACGAGCTGAGCTCGGACGGCGTCGGCCGACGCCGCCCCTCGGGGGTGAGGGAGACCGCACAACAGCCCCGGATGACCCGTGCGGAGATGCGCAAGGCTGCCCAGAAGAAGGGCAAGGGGGGCGGCCGGCGCGGTGACGCCGCGGCCTCCGCCGCCGTGGCCGCGAGCCCCGGCAAGAAGCGCTTCATCGACTACCCGCGGTTCGGCAAGAGCGGCATCCGGCGCTGGCTGCCGTCCTGGAAGCAGTGGCTGAGCGGCTTCCTGCTGGTCTTCGGCTGCTTCGTCGGCCTGGTGTTCTACCTGTACCAGAGCACCAAGGTCCCGGAGCTGAACGATCTGGTGCAGAACCAGAACACGATCTACTACTGGGCCGACAGCACGGAGATGACCCGCAAGGGCCAGACCAACCGTCAGATCGTCGAGCTCAAGGACATCAGCCCCAACCTCCAGAACGCCGTCATCGCCGCGGAGAACAAGAGCTTCCAGACCGACAGCGGCATCGACCCCAAGGGCATGCTCCGCGCCGTCTGGAACATGGCGAAGGGGGGTGAGACCCAGGGCGCCTCGACGATCACCCAGCAGTACGTGAAGAACGCCTACCTGAGCCAGGAGCAGACCCTCAGCCGCAAGGTGAAGGAGTTCTTCATCACGCTGAAGATCAATCAGGAGAAGAAGAAGCCCGAGATCCTCACCGGCTACCTCAACACCAGCTGGTTCGGCCGCGGCGCGAACGGCGCCCAGGCGGCCGCCCAGGCGTACTACGGGGTGGACGCCAAGGACCTCAACGTCTGCCAGAGCGCCATGCTGGCCGGTCTGCTCAAGGGTGCGGCGTACTACGACCCCACCAACCCGGACAACAAGGAACGGGCCCAGGGCCGGTGGAGCTGGATCCTGGACCAGATGGTGGACACCAAGGCCATCACCCCGGACGAGCGCGCCAAGTGCAACGTGTTCCCGGACCCGATCCCGCAGAAGCCCAGCTCCAACATGAACGGTGAGATCAGCTACCTGGTCGACACCGCCAACAAGTACGTGATGGCCACCGACAAGTCGATCACCCCGCAGATGATCGACCGGGGCGGCCTGAAGATCTACACCACCTTCGAGAAGGACAAGGTCGACGCGCTGAAGAGCGCCGTCGACGCCGTCAAGTCGGAGAACCTCAACCCGCAGAAGCGGCCGGACAACGACACCAACATCCAGTTCGGCTCCGCCAGCATCCGCCCCGGCGACGGCGCGATCGTCGCCCTCTACGGCGGCGACGGCGTGGAGAACGGCCACTTCGACAACAACGCCGACGCCACCGGCGTCCAGGTCGGCTCGACCTTCAAGCCCTTCGTGCTGGCCACCGCGATGCAGACCGGCGTGCAGACCGCGAAGGACGACAAGGGCAAGCCGAAGCGGATCAACGCCGACAGCCGCTACCTCGCCGACGACATGTCCGAGATCCGCAAGGCGGACGGCTCGCTGGTGATCGGAGACGACGGCAAGCCGTACCGGCAGAAGAACGAGGACTCCGGCAAGCGCGGCTACGTCTCGCTGCGGATGGCCATGCAGTACTCGTACAACGTGCCCTTCGTCCAGCTGAACCAGGACGTCGGCGGCCAGAACGTGGCCGACATCGCGGTGCAGATGGGCGTCAAGAAGGAGAGCCTCGCCGACCCGAAGACGGCGACCTTCCCGCTCGGCACCTCCACCATCAGCCCGATCCGGATGGCCACCGCCTACGGCACCCTGGCGGCCAGCGGCAAGGAGGCCGAGCCGTACTCGGTCACCAAGGTCGAGGTGAGCGGCGTGGAGCGGCCGGGCTTCGGCAAGAAGGAGCCCAAGGTCGCGCTGGAGCCGGCCGTCGCCGACAACGTCACCGACGTGCTGGTGAACGTGGCCGTGAACGGTACCGGTAAGAAGACGAAGGACCTGGGCCGCCCGGTGGCCGGCAAGACCGGTACCACCGACCAGAACAAGTCGGCCTGGTGGGTCGGCTACACCCCGCAGCTGGTGACCAGCGTCGCGATGTGGCGCGAGGACCCGACCAAGCACGAGCGGCAGTCGCTCAACGGGACCGGCGGCAAGGAGTCCATCCACGGTGGTGACATCCCGACCGATGTCTTCACCCGGTACATGAGGGCCGCGCTGGCCAACGAGAAGAAGATGGACTTCCCGACCCCGCAGCCGGTCGGCACCGAGGTCGACTCCTCCGGTGCGCCGTCCACGGCCTCCGCGGCGGCCACTCCGACCACGGCCGACACCCCGACGGCCCCGGCGCAGCCCCAGTCGCAGGCGCCGCAGCCGCCGGTGCAGCCGCAGCCCACCCAGACCTGCGTGCCCGGCGTGGACTGCCCCGGCGACCAGCCCAGCCCGTCGAGCACCAGGAACCCGCACCCGGGCAACAGCTGTCTGCCGTTTGTCGGCTGCCAGACGCAGCCCCCGGGACCGACGGACAGCTCGTCGCCGGGCGGCGGCGGAAAGCCGGGCGGTGGCGGAAAGCCGACGCCGAGCAGCACCGGCGGCGGCCAACAGGGCGCGGCAGCCGGGCAGTAGTCCGGTCCCGGCTCGACCCCGAACGGCGGTGGCGGTCCTCCTCGGAGGGCCGCCACCGCCGTTTTCGTCCGGATCACCGCCGTTTCCGGCCCGGCCGTCGCGTCGCGACCGGCGGGCCGCCCGCCGGGCGGGGGCGCGGACCGTTGCGGGGGCCTCCTCGTCCCGACGGGATCGGTGCGGCAGGATGTCCGGCATGACGTCGAGCGATCGTGACGAAACCGCCGGCCCGGTCGGGTCCGGCGCCGCCGCAGGGCCCCTCCCGGCAGCCGTCGCCACGGCCGCGCCACCGGTCAACACCGTGGTCGTCCCGGCCGACGAGGACCCGGTGGCGGCGGCCGGCAGCGAGGTGTTCGGCGGGCCGCCGGGCCGCCGGGCGCTGCTCGGCGTCTCCTGGTGGATCCCGGCGCGCTTCCTGGCGCTCGCGGTGATCGTGGTGTCGGTGCTCGGCATGGTGCAGAAGCTGCCCTGCTACGAGCAGGCCTGGTTCCAGCCGGGCTCGCCGCAGTACATCCACGCCTGCTACAGCGACATCCCGCACCTGTTCTCCGGACGCGGCTTCGCGGCCGGGCTGCACCCGTACGTGGACCGCATCCCGGGCTCCTCGGGGGACCTCCAGTACCTGGAGTACCCGGTGCTGACCGGCCTGTTCATGCAGGTCGCGGCCTGGCTGACGCCCGGCGGCGGCGACCAGCAGAGCCAGGAGCAGTGGTTCTGGGCGATCAACGCCGGGCTGCTGATGGCCTGCGCCGTGGTCGCCGCGGTGGCGCTCTCGCGCACCCACCGGCGCCGCCCGTGGGACGCGCTGCTGTTCGCGCTCGCCCCGGTCCTGCTGCTCAACGGCACCGTCAACTGGGACCTGCTCGCGGTCGCCCTGGCCGCCGTGGCGATGGCCTGGTGGGCCGGTGCCCGGCCGGGCTGGGCCGGTGTCTTCATCGGTCTGGCCACCGCGGCCAAGCTCTATCCGCTGCTGCTGATCGGCCCGCTGCTGGTGCTCTGCTGGCGGGCCGGCAGGTGGCGCGAGTTCCGGGTGATGCTGGGCGGCGCGGTCGGCGCCTGGCTGGTGGTCAACCTGCCGATCATGGTGGCCAACTGGCGGGGCTGGTCGACCTTCTACGTGTTCAGCAAGCACCGCGGCGAGGACTACGGCTCGTTCTGGCTGATCCTGATGCAGCGCCGCGGCGCCGGGCTGGCCGACCTCGACGTCTACATCGGCGTGCTGATGGTGCTGGGCTGCCTGGCCATAGCGTGGCTCGGCTTCTCGGCCGCGCGCCGGCCGCGCTTCGCCCAGCTGGCCTTCCTGGTGGTCGCGCTCTTCGTGCTGGCCAACAAGGTGTACTCGCCGCAGTACGCGCTCTGGCTGCTGCCGCTCGCGGTGCTGGCCCGGCCGCGCTGGCGGGACTTCCTGATCTGGCAGGCCTGCGAGGTGCTCTACACCCTGGGCATCTGGTCCCACCTGGGCCTGGTCACCGGCTCCAAG
Organism: Kitasatospora sp. NPDC058048; assembly: GCF_042885555.1. NCBI lineage: Bacteria > Bacillati > Actinomycetota > Actinomycetes > Kitasatosporales > Streptomycetaceae > Kitasatospora > Kitasatospora sp. NPDC058048. The sequence goes on from NZ_JBHVRT010000018.1 coordinate 68,585, forward strand.
CAGCACGGGATCAGCGAGGGCTGGTACCACTTCGCGATCGGACTGCACCTGCTGGGCACGCTCTACCTGGTCGCCCTGGTGGTCCGCGACGTCCTCCACCCGGACCGCGACCCGGTCCGCTGGGACGGCAGCGACGACCCCTCCGGCGGGGTGCTGGACCACGCCCCGGACGTGTCCGTGCTGGGCACCGCCCGTCGGCTGCGCGAGGAGGAGAGCTACGCCGCGTACGCGCCGGCCGGCCCCGGGCAGTGGCTCGACGAGCCCGAACTGCCGGAGCCGGCCGAGAAGCCGTAGCTCAGCGGTCCACCACGCGGTCGAAGTGCGTGGTGGTGTGCCGGACCTGGAGACCGAGCTCCTCGCCGATCGCGGGGGGCGTGGTCTCCCCGTCCAGGAACAGCAGCGAGACCTGCATGTGCGGCGGCTCGGCGAACCACAGCTGCTTGCCGGCCCAGTGGAACGGCGACTTGGTCTTGTTGACCGTCGCCAGGCCGGCCCGGGCGATGCCCTTGGCCCGCGCCCCCATGCTCTGGACGTACTTGGGCGCCTCCAGGCCGATGCCGTGCGCGGTGCCGCCGGCGACCACCAGGATGTGGCCGTCGGAGGGCGCCGGGTGCTGGCGGTAGCCGTAGCGGTCGCCCTTCCGCAGCTGGGTGACGTCCAGGACGGTGGCCCGGACCTCCAGCGCGGCGTGGTCGCCCAGCCAGAGCCGGGTGCCGATCCGGGCCCGGAAGACCGTCTGCGGGTAGCGCTGGGCCAGCTGGTCCAGGCCGGCCGCGCCGAGGTGGCTGACGAACACCGTGTGCACCGGGATGCCGGCCGCCCGGGCGGTGTCCACCCAGTACGCGACCTCCTCGACGGTGTTGGAGCCGTCCGGCCGGTCCATCGGCAGGTGCAGCGCCAGGCCCTCGAAGCTCACGCCCTCCAGCTCGGCGGCGACGGTGCGCAGGTCGTCCGCGCTCACGCCGTGCCGGCGCATGGTGGTCATGCACTCCAGCACCACCCGGGCGCCGTGCAGCGCGCGCAGCGCGTCCACGCTGGCCACCGTCCGGATCACCCGGGCGTGCGGCAGCGGCAGCGCCTCCTCGCCGACCCGGTACGGGGTGAGCACCAGCAGCTCGCCGCCGTACCACTCGGCGGCGTCGGCCGCCTCGTACGCGGTACCGACGGCGAGCACCCCGGTGCCCAGCAGCGTCGCCTCCTCGGCCAGCCGGTGGTTGCCCAGGCCGTAGCCGTTCCCCTTGGCGACCGGCACCAGGCCGGGGAACTCGGCGAGGACGGAGCGCTGGTGGGTGCGCCAGCGTTCGGTGTCGAGGTAGAGCGACAGCGTCATCGGGGCAGCCTCCTCAGCGGCGGGACATGTAGAGGTCGAGGGCCTTGTGCAGCAGCTTGTTGAGCGGGAAGTCCCACTCGCCGAGGTACTCGGCCGCCTGGCCGCCGGTGCCGACCTTGAACTGGATCAGACCGAACAGGTGGTCGTCCTCGTCCAGGGTGTCACTGATGCCGCGCAGGTCGTACACCCCGCCGCCGAGGGCGTAGGAGTCGCGCATCATCCGCCACTGGATGGCGTTGGACGGCTTGACCTCGCGCTTGTGGTTGGCCGAGGCGCCGTAGGAGTACCAGACGTGCTCGCCGACCACGAGCATCGTGGTGGCGGCCAGCGGCTCGCCCTGGTGGTAGGCGATGTAGAGCCGCATGCGGTTCGGGTCCTCGGCCACGAGGGCCTTCCACATCCGCTGGAAGTAGGCCAGCGGGCGCGGGGTGAACTTGTCGCGCTCGGCGGTGACCAGGTAGAGCTGGTGGAAGATCGGCAGGTCGTCGTAGCCGCCCTGGACGACCTCGACGCCGCTCTTCTCGGCCTTCTTGATGTTGCGGCGCCAGAGCTGGTTGAAGTTCTTGTGGATGTCGTCCAGCGAGCGGTTGGCCAGCGGCACCTGGAAGACGTAGCGGGGCTGGACGTCGCCGAAGCCCGCGCCGCCGTCCTCGCCCTGGAGCCAGCCGGCCTTGCGCAGCCGGTCGGCCACCTCGAAGGCGCGGGCCTCGTACCAGTCGGCCTCGACATCGCGCAGCCGCTTGGCCTGCTTGGCGGCGATGGCCTCCTTGATGGTGGGGGCGTTCCAGCGGCGGATGACGATCGGCGGGCCCATCTTCACCGAGAACGCGCCCTGCGACTTGAGGTGCGCCAGCATCGGGGAGAGCCAGCGGTCGAGGTCGCGGTCGAACCAGTCGATGACCGGGCCCTCGGGCAGGTAGGCGAGGTAGCGCTTGAGCTTGGGCAGCTGGCGGTACAGGACCAGGCCGGCGCCGACGAGCTGGTTGGCCTCGTCGAACCAGCCGATCGACTCGGACCGCCACTCGGCCTTCACGTCACCCCACGACGGCACCTGCATGTGGCTGGCCGAGGCGCGGCTCCTGATGAAGGCGAGGTGCTCCTCGCGGGTGATCGTCCTCAGGCGCAGGCTCATTGCTCGGTGCTCCTCGTCGGTCGGGCTGCGGTGGCCCCAGTTCTCGGGCTTGACCCTATCGTCCGGGGCTCGCGCACCCGTCGTGGTGGGCACGACGGCGCCCCCGCCGGGTACCTGTCTCCTCTGCAGATACGCGACGGGGGCGGCGAGGGTTCCGGGCGGGCCCTGTGGGCTCGGTCCCAGTGGCGGCGGCGCGGGGCGGGCGCGGGGGAGGGGTCAGCCCCAGAGACCGCCCCGGGCGATGCCGAGGTAGAAGCCGAGCGCGGCGGCGCCGAGCGAGACCATCAGGACGAAGCGCTCGGCGGTGGTGACCGAGACGAACATGCCCCACAGGCCCGTGACGATGCCGAACAGGCCGGTCCACGAGGTCAGCAGGTGCAGGTTGTGGAAGAACGAGGTGGTGAACGCGATCACGCCCAGCAGGGCGGTGACGCCCACCAGGGTGTTCTCGCGGGGGTGCGGGTGGCCGTCGGTGTTCAGCGTGAGGGCGGGCATGCGGTGGACGGACTGGGCCATGGGTCCCACCTCCTGGCGTGGAGACGAACGGGCAGGAATCCCGTTCCGTCCAGATTGCGGTGCTTGGGTCGCTCTCACAACCCCTATGCGTTTTGTTCGGCCGTCCGGGTGCAGGTAGGCTGTGCCGTCTGCACTGGTGTAGTTGTGCCCCCCTTGCGTCCGCTTCCGGGCGACGACCACTTTCGGGTGGAGCAGGGGGCCGACTGTCCGACCCGGCCGCTACGGTGGGCCGGAGTCGTCACTGCTCCGGTGCCGACGCTACGCACAACCCTCCTGCCACGGAGAGACCGTGGCCGCTGAGTCCAAAGGAGGTGGGTTACTCATGCGTCACTACGAGCTGATGGTCATCCTCGACCCCTCGGTCGAGGAGCGCGCTGTCTCCCCCCTGATCGAGAGCTTCCTCGCTGTCGTCCGCAACGCGGGTGGCAAGGTGGAGAAGGTCGACACCTGGGGTCGCCGCCGTCTGGCTTACGAGATCAACAAGCAGTCCGAGGGCATCTACTCGGTCATCGACCTCAAGGCCACGCCTGAGGTCGTCAAGGAGCTCGACCGCCAGCTGGGCCTGAGCGAGTCGGTTCTGCGGACCAAGGTCCTGCGCCCGGACACCCACTGAGCCACCTCTGAGGCCTTCGGGTCTCGGGTAGCTCGCGTCCGCTGTTTCACGTGAAACAGCGACGAACGGACATCTTCCCGAGAGGTCATCACCACCATGGCAGGCGAGACCGTCATCACCCTCGTCGGCAATCTCGTCGACGACCCCGAGCTGCGCTTCACCCCGTCGGGTGCGGCGGTCGCGAAGTTCCGCATCGCGTCCACCCCCCGCACCTTCGACCGTCAGACGAACGAGTGGAAGGACGGCGAGAGCCTCTTCCTCACGTGCAACGTCTGGCGGCAGCCGGCGGAGAACGTGGCCGAGTCGCTGCAGCGCGGCATGCGCGTCATCGTGCAGGGCCGACTGCGCCAGCGGTCTTACGAGACCAAGGAAGGCGAGAAGCGGACGGTCTTCGAGGTCGAGGTCGACGAGGTCGGCCCGAGCCTGCGCTCGGCGACCGCCAAGGTCACCCGGGCCAACCGGTCCGGCGGCCCCGGTGGCGGCTTCGGCGGCCAGCAGGGTGGCGGCCAGCAGGGCGGCGGTAACTGGGGCGGCGGCGGTGGCGGCCAGCAGGGCGGCGGCAACTGGGGTGGAAACTCCGGTGGCGGCCAGTCCGGTCCCTCCGACGACCCCTGGGCCTCCAGCGCCCCGTCCGGTGGAAACCAGGGCGGCGGCTGGGGTGCCCCGTCCGGTGGTAGCGGTTTCTCGGAAGAGCCCCCGTTCTAAGAGCTGACAGATTTCGTGCGGCCCGGCGGCCGGCGTCCCCGGACGCCCGCCGGGCCGTGAACCCCAAATGGAGCACACAATGGCGAAGCCGCCTGCTCGCAAGCCGAAGAAGAAGGTTTGCGTCTTCTGCAAGGACAAGGTCAACTACGTTGACTACAAGGACACGAACCTGCTGCGGAAGTACATCTCCGACCGCGGAAAGATCCGTGCCCGTCGGGTGACCGGCAACTGCACCCAGCACCAGCGTGACGTCGCCACGGCCGTGAAGAACAGCCGTGAGATGGCGCTGCTGCCCTACACCAGCACCGCGCGCTAAGAGAGGGTGACCAAGTAATGAAGATCATCCTCACGCACGAGGTGCCGGGTCTCGGCTCCGCCGGCGAGGTCGTCGAGGTCAAGGACGGCTACGCCCGCAACTACCTGGTCCCGCGTGGCTTCGCCATCCGCTGGACCAAGGGTGGTCAGAAGGACGTCGACGCCATCCGTCGCGCCCGGAAGATCCACGCCATCCAGACCCTTGAGGCCGCCAACGAGGTCAAGGGTCAGCTCGAGGGCGTCCAGGTCAAGCTGGCCGTCCGCTCGGGCGAGGCCGGCCGCCTGTTCGGCTCGGTGACCCAGTCCGACGTCGTCGAGGCCATCAAGGCCGCCGGCGGCCCGGCCGTGGACAAGCGCGCCGTCGCGATCGCCTCGCCGATCAAGACCGTGGGCTCCCACAAGGTCTCGGTCAAGCTGCACTCGGACGTCGTGGCCAACCTCGACGTCGCCGTCGTGGCTGCCTGAGCTCCGTAGCCAAGGCCCGAGGGCCGGACTCCTCCGGGAGTCCGGCCCTCGGTCATTTCCGGACGGGACCCCCGCGGGAGTCCCGTCCGGAGCCGTTTCAGCCGCGCACCGCCCCGGTGACCAGCCACTTGCCGCCGCGGGCGCGCCAGGCCAGGAAGCCGGCCCGCAACAGCATGAACAGGTTCATCGCCCACCAGAGCCCGGCCAGTCCGGTGCCGGTGGCCGGGACCGCCAGGGCCACCGGGACGAACACCGCCAGGGTCGCGAGCCCCGCCCACGCCAGGTACGGCCCGTCCCCGGCGCCCATCAGCACGCCGTCCAGCACGAAGACCAGGCCGGCCACGGGCTGGGTGAGCGCGAGCAGCAGCAGGGCGGTGTCCAGCTGGGCCCGGACGGCCGGATCGGGCGTGAACAGCGGGACGTACAGCGGGCGGGCGAGGACCACCAGCAGGCCGAGCACCAGCCCGGAGACGATGCCCCACTCGACCATCCGCCGGGTGGCGGCCCGGGCGCCGGGGGCGTCCGAGGCGCCGAGGCAGCGGCCGATGATGGCCTGGCCGGCGATCGCGATGGCGTCCAGCGCGAAGGCCAGGAAGTTGAACAGCGCCATGGTGATCTGGTGGGCGGCCACCTGGTCGTCGCCGAGCCTGGCGGCCACCGCGGTGGCGGTCATCAGCACCGCGCGCAGGCTGATCGTCCGGACCAGCAGCGGGCCGCCGGCTCTGGCACTGGCCCGGATGCCCGCCGTGTCCGGCCGCAGCGAGGCCCCCTCCCGGCGGGCGCCGCGGACCACCACGACCAGGTAGGCGGCGGCCATCCCGGTCTGGGCGAGCACGGTGCCCCAGGCCGACCCGGCCACCCCGAGCCCGGCGCCGTACACCAGGCCGACGTTCAGGCCGATGTTGGCGGCGAAGCCGGCGACGGCCACCACCAGCGGTGTGCGGGTGTCCTGGAGGCCGCGCAGCACACCGGTGGCGGCCAGCACCATGAGCATCGCCGGGATGCCCAGGGAGCTGATCCGCAGGTACGTCACCGCGTGCGGCGCGGCGGTCGCCGAGGCGCCCAGCGCGTCGGCCGCCCAGGGGGCCAGCACCAGGGTGAGGAGCACCACCGGGACGGCCAGGCCCAGGGCGAGCCAGATGCCGTCGATGCCCTGCTGCACGGCGCCCCGGCGGTCTCCGGCGCCGATCCGGCGGGCGACCGCCGCGGTGGTGGCGTAGGCGAGGAAGACGAACACGCCGGTCGCGGTGGAGAGCGCGGCGGAGGCGACGCCCACCCCGGCCAGCTGGGGGGTGCCGAGGTGGCCGACGATCGCCGAGTCGGCCATCAGGAAGAGCGGTTCGGCGACGAGCGCGCCGAAGGCCGGGACGGCCAGGGCGAGGATCTCCCGGTCGTGCCGGCGTCGCGAGGGAGCCGGGGCCGGGGTCGTGGGCGAGGCGGTCATGGGCTCCAGGCTACTCATCCACAGGTAATGGATGTAAGTGCTATGTGACCATTACTCGAAATCTTGAGCGGTGCGGTTCGCCCGCTCTGTGCCCACAGCCGTTCGGAGGTGTGTGAAGAATTTCTCATGCACAGGCCCGGAACGAGGTAATCCCAGGTCAACAGGTTGACGGTGGATCGATGGTCCGGTTATCCACAGGAACGTCCACAGGGGTGTCCACAGCTTTGCGGCAGTTCTCCACAGGAGAGGGCCGGTCATCCACACCCCCTGTGGATAACCGCCTTGGCGCAACGGCGTCCGGCGCCTTAGCGTGGGCCCTCCGCCCGACACTCCCGCCGCACCGGCGTCCGATTTGTCGGAGCCGTGGCGTACAAAGAGGAGCGGATCCGCTCCACCCAGCCACCGGCAAGCCCGCTCCAACTTCGCACCACTCGCTGATCGGGGAACACGCGTGACCGGCCCCCAGTACGACGACCACGACGCCCCGCCGCCGGAGGAGGAGTGGCAGACCGCCGAGGACCCCTTCCCGGCCGGCGCCTTCGACGACGCGCCCTTCCCGGACGGCCCGGGGGACCGGCTGCCGGTCTCGCGCGGCCGCGGCGAGGGACGTCAGGGCGGTGGCCGCGACGGCTTCCAGAAGGGCGGCTTCCAGAAGGGCGGCAAGGGCGGCCGGCAGCGCCGGGACGAGGGCGACGGCGACGGCGGGGCGGACGGCTTCGAGCGCGTCCCGCCGCAGGACCTGGCCGCCGAGCAGTCCGTCCTGGGCGGCATGCTGCTCTCCAAGGACGCCATCGCCGACGTGGTCGAGGTGCTCAAGCCGGCCGACTACTACCGGCCCGCGCACGAGATGGTGCACGGCGCGATCCTCGACCTCTACGCCCGCGGCGAGCCGGCCGACCCGATCACCGTGGCCGGCGAGCTGACCAAGCGCGGCGAGCTCCAGCGGGTCGGCGGCGCCTCGTACCTGCACACCCTGGTCAACTCCGTCCCGACCGCGGCCAACGCCGAGTACTACGCCCAGATCGTCCACGAGCGCGCGGTGCTGCGCCGGCTGGTCGAGGCGGGCACCCGGATCGCCGGCATGGGCTACGCGGCCGAGGGCGACGTGGACGAGATCGTCAACGCCGCCCAGGCGGAGATCTACGCCGTCACCGAGCAGCGCACCAACGAGGACTACGCGCCGCTCGCCGACATCATGGAGGGCGCCCTCGACGAGATCGAGGCGATCGGCTCCCGGCAGGGCCAGATGTCCGGCGTGCCGACCGGCTTCGCCGACTTCGACGCGCTGACCAACGGCCTCCACCCCGGCCAGATGATCGTCATCGCGGCCCGCCCCGCCATGGGCAAGTCCACCCTCGCGCTGGACTTCGCGCGGGCCTGCTCGATCCAGCACAAGCTGCCGAGCGTCATCTTCTCGCTCGAAATGGGCCGCAACGAGATCGCCATGCGCCTGCTCTCCGCCGAGGCGCGGGTGGCGCTGCACCACATGCGCTCCGGGAACATGACGGACGACGACTGGACGCGGGTGGCCCGCCGGATGCCCGACGTCAGCGAGGCGCCGCTGTTCATCGACGACTCGCCGAACCTGTCGATGATGGAGATCCGGGCCAAGTGCCGTCGGCTGAAGCAGCGCAACGACATCAAGCTGGTCGTCATCGACTACCTCCAGCTGATGCAGTCCGGTGGCTCCCGGCGGGCCGAGAACCGTCAGCAGGAGGTCTCGGACATGTCCCGTAACCTCAAGCTGCTGGCCAAGGAGCTGGAAGTCCCGGTCATCGCGCTGTCCCAGCTGAACCGTGGTCCCGAGCAGCGCACCGACAAGCGGCCGATGGTCTCCGACCTCCGCGAGTCCGGCTCGATCGAGCAGGACGCCGACATGGTCATCCTGCTGCACCGCGAGGACGCCTACGAGAAGGAGTCCCCCCGCGCGGGCGAGGCCGACCTGATCGTCGCCAAGCACCGAAACGGTCCGACCGCGACCATCACGGTGGCCTTCCAGGGCCACTACTCGCGCTTCGTCGACATGACCCGGGACTGAGCCCGGAGCGCGAGGGGGGCCGGTCAGACGGTGACGGTGGCGCGGAACAGCGTGCTGCCGGTGCCGCTCAGGCGGGTCGGGGCGCCGGTGGCGGGGAGGAAGGCGCACTGGCCGCGGGCCAGGTCCAGGACGGTGCCGTCGGCGGCGGTCAGGCGGGTGGCGCCCTCGGTGCAGAGCAGGATCTGCGGGGTGCGGCCGTCGATCCGGCGCTCCGTGCCGTCCAGGACGAAGCGGGAGAGCCGGAACTCGTCGATCGGGACGGGGTAGAGCTCCTCGCCCGGGGTGCCGGGGACCGGGGCCGGTTCCAGCGCCTCGGGGGCGCCGGCCTCGAAGACCACGACCTCCAGCAGCTCCGGCACGTCGATGTGCTTCGGGGTGAGGCCGGCCCGCAGCACGTTGTCGGAGTTGGCCTGGAGCTCCACGCAGACGCCGGACAGGTAGGCGTGCGGCACCCCGGCGCCCAGGTAGAGCGCCTGGCCGGCCCGCAGCCGGACGTGGTTGAGCAGCATGCCGGCGATCACGCCGCGGTCGTCCGGGAAGTCCTCGGCGATCCGGGCGTACGGGGCGTACTCCCCGTCGGGGTCGGTCAGCGCCAGCACCTCGACGGTCCGCCGGACGGTCTCCCCGTCCAGCGAGAGGGCGGCGGTCAGGGCGCCGCGCAGCGCCTCGGACTCTCCCCCGGCCTTCGGCCGGGAGGTGCCCCCACCGGCGGCCAGCCGCTCGATCACGGGGGCGAGCCCGGGCACCGCGAGTCCGGTCAGCAGCCGGGCCGCCCCGGCGGGCCGGCGGAAGCCGCACAGGCCCTCGAAATCGCCCAGCGCGCAGACCATCTCGGGCTTGTGGTTGGCGTCCCGGTAGTTGCGCTCGGGGGCGTCCAGGGGGATCCCGAGGGCGTTCTCGGCGGCGAAGCCGGCCCGGGCCTGGTCGAGGGTGGGGTGGGCCTGGATGGACAGCGGGATGCCCGCGGCCAGGACCTTGAAGAGGAACGGCAGGGCCGGGCCGAACCTGGCGACGCTCGCGGCGCCCAGTTCGCCCTCGGGGTCGGCGGCGATCAGCTCGTCCAGCCGGCGCGGGCCCTCGCCGCGGTCGGCGCGCGACGGTGCCCCGGGGTGGGCGCCCATCCACAGCTCGGCCTGCGGTTCACCGGTCGGCCGCTGCCCGAGCAGCTCGGGCAGGGCGGTGAGCGACCCCCAGGCGTACGGGCGGACGGTGTTGACGAGCCTGTCCATGCGCGCGGTCCTACTCCTTCGCTGTCTGGGCGGCCCCGGGTGTTCCGAGTCCGGATCGCCGGGACGCTCCCGGCGGTGCGGGCGGTCCGGGCACGGGCAAGGGAAACGACCCTAGCCGACCGGTGTCACCCAACGGGAAACGGCGGGCATCGGGTGGGAGTGCCGCGGTCGGGCGGGTGGTTCCCGGCGCGGTAGTAGGATGCCAGGACGCAGTAGCCTCCGCCCTGCGCGCAGTTCGCCACCGGGTCCCCCCGGCGGGTTGCCGGCGGAGCCGCGTTCCAGAGTGCGGGCGCCGGTGTTCCGAGACCCCCGCCATCGGCCGAGAGGTTTGTACGTGACCGTGAACCAGCAGAGTTTTGCTGATCTCGGCAAGGTCCTGGTGATCATCCCGACCTACAACGAGGCGGAGAACGTCGAGCGGATCGTCGGCCGGGTCCGTGCCGCCGTGCCCGAGGCGCACGTGCTGGTCGCCGACGACAACAGCCCCGACGGCACCGGCGAACTGGCCGACAAGCTGGCCGTCGAGGACGAGCACGTCCACGTCATGCACCGCAAGGGCAAGGAGGGCCTGGGCGCCGCCTACCTCGCGGGCTTCCGCTGGGGCATCGACAACGGCTACGACGTCCTGGTCGAGATGGACGCGGACGGCTCGCACCAGCCCGAGGAGCTCGACCGGCTGCTGGGCGCGCTGCGCGGCGCCGACCTGGTGCTGGGCTCGCGCTGGGTGCCGGGCGGCCGGGTGGTGAACTGGCCGAAGTCGCGGCTGCTGCTCTCGCGCGGCGGCTCGACCTACTCGCGGCTGATGCTGGGCGTGCCGATCCGGGACGTCACCGGCGGCTACCGGGCGTTCCGCAAGGAGACCCTGCTGGGCCTGGGCATGGACGAGGTCGCCTCGGCCGGGTACTGCTTCCAGGTCGACCTGGCCTGGCGCACGGTGAAGGCCGGGTTCAAGGTCGCCGAGGTGCCGATCACCTTCGTCGAGCGCGAGCTCGGCGCGTCCAAGATGAGCCGCAGCATCGTGGTCGAGGCACTGTGGCGGGTGACCACCTGGGGCGTCACCGACCGGCTGGCCCGGCTGCGCGGCGCCCGGCGCTGACCGACCGGACAGCCCTCCCGTGCCCGAAGGGCCCGTCCGCCGGAACCGGTGGCCGGGCCCTTGCGCATGTGCCGCCCGGAGCGCGGTGTGACGTGGAGCGGAGGCGCGCCCCGCCGGGCGCGCCTTCCGCGCATTCGGCCGCCGGTGCTCCCATGCTGTAGGGCGCAGGACATCCGACCGCCGACCAGAGGGAGCAGCCCGTGACGACGTCCCCGTCCGAGGAGAGCGCCGGCGCGGAGCGTGCCCAGGTCGGGCCGCCGGAGGCCGGACAGCCGGCCCGGCCGCTGGAGGTCGCCGTCTTCACCGGCCCCGAGTCGGCCTTCTTCGCCACCTCCACCCTGATCCTCGGCGAGCGGACCGCGATCCTGGTGGACGCCCAGCTGACCCGCAGCGCCGGGCGCGAGCTGGCCGAGTGGGTCGCCGGCAAGGGCAGACGGCTGCTCGCGGTGGTGGTCACCCACCAGCACCCGGACCACTACTTCGGCGCCGAGGAGGTGCTGCGGCTCTTCCCCGACGCGCAGCTGCTGGCCGCCCCGGCCGTGGTCGAGGGCATCCGGCGCACCGTCGCCGCGAAGGTCGCGCAGTGGAAGCCGGTGTACGGCGACGACATCCCGGACCACCCGCTGATCCCCGCCCCGCTGCTGCCGCAGCCGCTGATGCTGGACCGGCAGGTGATCCCGGTGCTGCTGCTCGGCCAGGCCGACTGCGGGGACTCCACGGTCGTCCACGTGCCGAGCGTCCGCACCGTGATCGCCGGGGACTTCGTCCACAACGGCACCCACGTCTGGACCGCCGACACCACCCCGGCCCAGCGCACCACCTGGGGGCACAACCTCGGCCGGATCGCCGACCTCGGCGCGGACCGGGTGATCGCCGGCCACCGCGCCCCGGGCCAGGGCGACGACGCCGCCCGGGTGCTGGCCTTCACCGGCGAGTACCTCCAGGACTTCGACCGGCTGCTGGCCGAGCACCCGGACGACCCGGAGGCGCTGGTCACGGCGATGAACGAGCGGTACGGGGAGCTGACCCTGCCGTCCATCCTGGAGCTGGGCGCGGCGGCCAACACCGCCCGCGCGGCCGGGGCCGCGCCCGGCGCGGAGGCGCAGGAAGCGCAGGAAGCGCAGGAAGCGCAGGACGCGCAGGAGGCGCCGGAGCGGCCGGAGGACGACGGGACCGCGGCGCGGTAGGGCGGATACTGGCCGCATGACGCCGTACGACGTGATCGTTCCGGCGGGCGGGGCCGCCCGGCGCCTCGGCGGCGCCGACAAACCCGGGCTGACGGTCGGCGAGACCACCCTGCTGGACCGGGTCCTCGCCGCCTGCGCGGGCGCCCGGACCGCCGTCGTGGTCGGCCCGGCCCGGCCGACCGTGCTCGGCGGCGTCCACTGGACCAGGGAGCGGCCGCCCGGCGGCGGACCGGTGGCCGCCGTCGCGGCCGGGCTCGGCCTGGTCACCGCGGACACCGTGCTGCTGCTCGCCGCGGACCTGCCCTTCCTGGACCGGCGGACGGTGGAACGGCTGGTCGCCGCCCTCGACGGGGCCGGCGCGGCCGCGGACGCCGCCGTGCTGGTCGACGCGGGCGGCCGCGACCAGCCGCTCGCCGCCGCCTACCGCACCGGCCCGCTGCGCGCCGCGCTGGCCGCGCTCGGCGATCCGGCCGACCAGCCGCTGCGCCGCCTGGTCGGCGGGCTGGCCCGGCTGCGGGTGGCCGACACCGACAACGTCGCCTACGACTGCGACACCTGGGAGGACCTGGAGCAGGCCCGCGAGCGCGACCGGACGTGATCCTCACCGGCACCGTCACCGGCGTGTGAGCGAAACGACGCGCGCCGCACACGGGGCGAACACCTCGGCGAACCGGCCATCGGGCAGCATGGGCGCATGGAGCGCACGCTGGATGACTGGATCGCCGAGGTCAAGGCCGACCTGGGCATCGACCTGGACGTCGACGTCCGTGGTCTGCTCGACACGGCCCGGGTGGTCGCGCACGGAGTGGCCCGGCCGGCCGCACCGCTGACCGCCTTCCTGATCGGCTACGCGGCCGCCCGGCAGGGCGGCGGGGAGCAGGCCGTCGCCGAGGCGGCCCGGCGGACGGAGGCGCTCGCCGAGCGCTGGGGCGCCGCCGAGCGGCCGGACGAGTCGTGAGCGCGGTCGGACAGTCCACCGTGGCCGCACCGTCCACCGGTCCCGGCGTGCTGAGCTGGCCCCGGGCCCGGGAGACCGCGCGCCGGGCCGGGCTGCGCCCGCTGCCCGGGGTCCGGGCCCCGCTGGCCGAGGCGCTCGGCCGCACCCTCGCCGAGCCGCTCTCCGCGCTGACCGACCTGCCCGCCTTCGACACCTCCGCGATGGACGGCTGGGCGGTCGCCGGCCCCGGTCCGTGGCGGGTCGCGGGCCGGGTGCTGGCCGGCCGGGCCGAACCGGCCGCGCTGGCCGACGGCACCGCCGTGGAGATCGCCACCGGTGCCCAACTCCCGCCCGGAGCCACCGCCGTACTGCGCCGTGAGCACGGGCGGGCGGACGGCGTGCTGCTGCACGACCGCGGTCCGCAGCCGCTGACCACCGGCCAGGACGTCCGCCCGCGCGGCCAGGAGTGCCGCCGGGGCGAGGAGTTGCTGCCGTCCGGCGTTCCGGTCGGGCCGGCCGTGCTCGGCCTGGCCGCCGCCTGCGGCCACGACCGGCTGCCGGTCCACCGCCGCCCGGAGGTCCAACTGCTCGTCCTGGGCGATGAGTTGCTCACTGCCGGGGTACCCGGTCCGGGGCTGGTCCGGGACGCGCTCGGGCCGCTGCTGCCGCCCTGGCTGCGGGCGGCCGGCGCCGACCCGGCCGAAGTGGGGTACGTCCGGGACGACTTCGGGCTGCTCCGGGACGCGCTGCGGCACTCCACCGCGGACCTCGTGGTCACCACCGGCGGAACCGCCGCCGGGCCGGTCGACTTCCTGCACCGGGCGCTCGCCGACGTCGGCGCCCGGCTGCTGGTGGACGGCGTCGCCGTCCGGCCGGGCCACCCCATGCTGCTGGCCGAACTCCCCGGCGGACGCCACCTGGTGGGCCTGCCCGGCAACCCGCTGGCCGCCGTCGCCGGAACGGTCACCCTCGCCCTGCCGCTGCTGCACGCCCGCAGCGGGCGGACCGTCGGCGCCCCCGTCCTCGCCCCGGCCGCGGCGGCCCTGCCCGGGCACCGGACGGACACCCGGCTCCACCCGGTCCGGCGGACCGCCGAGGGCGTCCTGCCGCTGGCCTTCGACGGACCGGCGATGCTGCGCGGGCTCGCCCGGGCCGACGCGCTGGCCGTGGTGCCGCCCGGCGGGGCGGCGGCGGGGGAGCCGGTCGAACTCCTGGAGGTGCCGTGAACCGATTCCGACGCAACCTGGCCCCGGGGACGGAGCCGTGGGCGGACGCCGGGATCGTGCTGCCCGCCCGGCGGGCCGATCCCGCCGTCCGGCAGGTCGGCTTCCGGCTGCTGCTGGCGCTCGCCGTCCTGGTCGCCACCTCGTTCATCGTCTATGTGGACCGGGCCGGCTACAACGACAACGCCGGGGGCGAGCTCAGCTTCCTGGACGCGGCGTACTACGCCACGGTGACGCTCTCCACCACCGGGTACGGCGACATCACCCCGTTCAGCGACAGCGCCCGGCTCACCAACATCTTCGTGATCACCCCGCTGCGCGTGGTGTTCCTGATCATCCTGGTCGGCACCACCCTGGAGGTGCTCACCGAACGGACCCGCCTGCAATGGCGGTTGAACCGCTGGAGGTCCACCGTGCGCGAGCACACCGTCGTCATCGGCTACGGGACGAAGGGCCGCAGCGCCGTCGACACCCTGCTCGGACAGGGGGTGAAGAAGGAGGAGATCGTCGTCGTCGACCCGCAGCGCAAGGTGATCGACCACGCCGCCCAGCACGGCCTGGTCGGGGTGGTCGGCGACGCCACCCGCACCGACACCCTGGTGCGCGCCGCGCTGCCCACCGCGGCCCGGGTGGTGGTCGCGCCGGAGCGGGACGACACCGCCGTGCTGATCACGCTGACGGCCCGGCAGCTGAACAAGGCCGCCACCGTGGTCGCCGCCGTCCGGGAGGACGAGAACGCGCCGCTGCTGCGGCAGAGCGGGGCCGACGTCGTGGTCACCAGCTCCAGCTCGGCCGGACGGCTGCTCGGGATGTCGATGCTCAGCCCGCACGCCGGGGCGGTGATGGAGGACCTGCTGACGTACGGCAACGGGCTGGACGTGGTGGAGCGCCCGGTCACCCGGGCGGAGGCCGGGCACAGCCCGCGCGAGTGCGCGGACCTGGTGGTCGCGGTGGTCCGGGGCCGACGGGTGCTCAACTACACCGAGCCGGAGGCCGCCGTGCTCCAGCTCACCGACCGGGTGATCGTCATCAAGTCCAGTACGGTCCTGCCGACCGGCTGAGCCGTACCGCGCAACCGCCCCGGCCCCGCAGTAGGTTCGGGGCATGCATGCGATGACGATTCCCGTACCCGGAGGTCCCGAGGCACTGGTGTGGGCCGAGGTGCCCGACCCGGTGCCCGCCGAGGGCGAGGTCCTGGTCGAAGTGGCGGCCACCGCCGTCAACCGTGCCGACCTGCTCCAGCGGCAGGGCTTCTACAACCCGCCGCCCGGCGCCTCGCCCTACCCGGGGCTGGAGTGCGCCGGGCGGATCGTCGCGCTCGGGCCCGGGGTGTCCGGCTGGGCGGTCGGCGACGAGGTGTGCGCCCTGCTGGCCGGCGGCGGCTACGCGCAGCGGGTCGCGGTGCCCACCGGGCAGTTGCTGCCGCTGCCCGCGGGGCTGTCCGTCGAGCAGGCCGCGGCGCTGCCCGAGGTCGCCTGCACGGTGTGGTCCAACGTCTTCCTCACCGCGCACCTGCGGCCCGGCGAGACGGTGCTGCTGCACGGCGGTGCGAGCGGGATCGGCACGATGGCGATCCAGCTGGCCAAGGCGGTCGGCGCGCGGGTCGCGGTCACGGCGGGCAGCCGGGAGAAGCTGGCGCGCTGCGCCGAGCTGGGCGCGGACATCCTGATCGACTACCGCGAGCAGGACTTCGTCGAGGCGCTCCGGGACGCCACCGGCGGGGCCGGGGCGGACGTGATCCTGGACATCATGGGCGCCAAGTACCTCCAGCGGAACGTGGACGCGCTGGCGGTCAACGGGCGGCTGGTGATCATCGGACTCCAGGGCGGGGTGAAGGGCGAGCTCGACCTCAACGCGCTGCTGCGCAAGCGCGGCGCGGTGATCGCCACCAACCTGCGCGGGCGGCCGCTGGCGGAGAAGGCGGCGATCGTGGCGGCGGTGCGGGAGCACGTGTGGCCGCTGGTCGAGTCCGGGGTGGTGCAGCCGGTGGTGGACCGGGTGCTGCCGCTGGCCGACGTGGCCGAGGCGCACCGGGTGCTGGAGCGCGGGGAGCAGGTCGGGAAGGTCGTGCTGCGGGCCTGAGAAGGGGGCGGCCCGGCGGCGGGGCGACACCAGGCAGGGCGTGAATTCGCCCGAAATGCCGTAGCGCCGGGGGCGTGCGAATCTGGTCCGGAGCAGTCCCGCCGCCGATCCCGCCCCCGGGCGCCGTCGGCCGTCGGAAGGACTCCGACCGTGGCCGCATCACCGCACGCATCCCTCGGGCCGCTGCCCGTCGCGCCGCACCACCGTCGTTCTTCCCACCGCTCCCCGGGCCGTGTCCAGCGGCTGGTCGCGGCGGCCGTGCTGGGGCTCACGCTCCCACTGGCCGCCGCCTCGGCGGCGATGGCACTGCCCTCGTCCGCGGTGCTGTCCCCGCCGGAGGCCGCTCGCTCGCCGGAGGCGGGGGCGAGCGCCGGGCAGGGCGGGGAACCGGACACCTCCGGGCCGGTGGCCGCGCCGCGGCGACGGCCGGTGCCGCATCCGCATCCGAAGCCGGACGGCGACCTCCCGCAGGCCCACCGGCACCACCCGGCCTCGCTGCCCGAGCGCTCCGACGCCGCCGTGGAGCAGGCCCCCGAGCAGGCCGTCGAGCAGGCTCCCGAGCAGGCGCCGGACCGGACCGCCGAGCAGGCGGTCGAGCAGGCCCCGGAGCAGGCCCCGGAGCAGGCCCCGGAGCAGGGCGTCGAGGCCGAGCCGCCGGAGACCGACGGGGAGGCGGCGGAGACCGGGGCCCCCGGCAATGCCGCCGCCCCGGACCCGGCCGCCGTGGACACCGCGGACGCCGCCACTGCCGCCGGACAGCCGGTCGCGGCCGTCGCCGCCGTGCCCGCGATCTTCCCCGTCCACTGGCAGGACGCCTCCACCACCCAGCTGCCGCTGGGCGTCGGCCTGGGGCTGATCGGCTGCGGCCTGGGACTGGTCGGCGTGCGGCTGCGCAAGGGCTGAGGCGCCGGGCCGGGCCGGGATTCCGGCCGGTCCGGGCCGGTCCGGGCCGGGGCGCCGTCGGCGGGCGGGCGGTGGCCGGGGAGCCGGAACTGAGTATCCGTACGGATTCCCGTGCGGCGGCCGGGGGCGTACCTTCGTCACGGGTGGCGCAGGACGGCGGGACGACCGGGGGCTTCCGCCCGACCAACCCCAGTGAGAGAGAATGTTGTTCATGACGAATCCGATGAACGAGCGCCCGTCGCAGGAGCCCTTCCGGGCCGCCGGCGGGCAGTCGCAGGACGGCCAGAAGGTGCTGATCGTCGGACCGGATGGGCTGCCCGTGGGCCAGGGGTTCGCCGGCACGGTCGGGGACGGGGACGACGAGGGCGACGTGCCGCGTGAGCTCCCGGTGACCGAGATGGTCGAGCAGCCCGCCAAGGTCATGCGCATCGGCAGCATGATCAAGCAGCTGCTGGAGGAGGTCCGGGCGGCGCCCCTCGACGAGGCGAGCCGGGTCCGGTTGAAGGACATCCACGCGAGCTCGATCAAGGAGCTCGAACTGGGACTGGCTCCGGAGCTGGTCGCCGAGCTGGAACGGCTGTCGCTGCCGTTCACCGACGACACCATCCCGACCGAGGCCGAGCTGCGGATCGCCCAGGCCCAGCTGGTCGGCTGGCTGGAGGGTCTGTTCCACGGCATCCAGACGGCCCTGTTCGCGCAGCAGATGGCGGCGCGGGCCCAGCTGGAGCAGATGCGGCGGGCACTGCCGCCCGGTCTGCACAGCGGAGAGTCGGACGAGGACGAGCCGGGCCCGGGCCGCGGCATCCGCTCCGGTCCCTACCTGTAACCGCACCCGGCGGGTACGCGCCGGTACCCGCCGGCCGGTCCGCCCGGACCGCCGACGGACCGGACGTACCGCGACGGTCCGCCCCGGCCCCGGCCACCGGGACCGGGGGCCGGCGGCCCGGGACCGCTGCCCGGCCCTGGGCCGATCACCGTCGGCGCGAGCCGATACCCTGACCCCTGTCGCCGGCCGGTGGAACCGCCGCGGCAGGGGCCCGCCGGGCCAGCGGGCCGGGCCCACCACGCACGGACGAGACCGAACGTCAGGCTGCGGCGAGCACGCCCGCGCCGAGGGGGAGCAGAGGACCATGAGCGAGCACGGCAACGCGGCGGTCGAGGGCTTCTCGCTGGGCAACGGCCGCTAT
Organism: Kitasatospora sp. NPDC058048; assembly: GCF_042885555.1. Lineage (NCBI taxonomy): Bacteria > Bacillati > Actinomycetota > Actinomycetes > Kitasatosporales > Streptomycetaceae > Kitasatospora > Kitasatospora sp. NPDC058048. The sequence goes on from NZ_JBHVRT010000018.1 coordinate 86,987, forward strand.
GTGCTGCAGCGACTGCTGGGCGAGGGCGGCATGGCCTCCGTGCACCTCGCCCACGACCGCGTGCTGGACCGGCAGGTCGCGCTGAAGAGCATGCACAGCGAGCTGGGCCGGGACGACTCGTTCAAGGAGCGGTTCCGCCGCGAGGCCCAGGCCGTGGCCCGGCTGGAGCACCCCAACATCGTCACGGTGTACGACAGCGGCGAGGACGTCGCCGCGGACGGCTCCAGCACGCCGTACATCGTCATGCAGCTGATCGACGGCAAGGGTCTGCGCGAGGCGATCAACGAGGCGATCGGCCAGTACGGCGCGATGCCGGCCGAGGAGGCCCTGAAGGTCACCATCGGCGTGCTGAACGCGCTGGAGGCCTCGCACGACATGGGCCTGGTGCACCGCGACATCAAGCCCGGCAACGTCATGTTCGACCGCAAGGGCAACGTCAAGGTCATGGACTTCGGCATCGCCCGTGCGCTGGAATCCGGCGTCACGTCGATGACCCAGACCGGCATGGTGGTCGGCACCCCGCAGTACCTCTCGCCCGAGCAGGCGCTCGGCAAGCCGGTGGACGCCCGCTCCGACCTGTACTCGGTCGGCGTGATGCTCTTCGAGATGATCACCGGGCAGCTGGTCTTCGACGGCGACTCGGCGTTCTCGATCGCCTACAAGCACGTCCAGGAGGAGCCGCCGGCCCCCTCCACCCTCAACCGCTCGGTCACCCCCGAGGTGGACGCCTTCGTCGCCCAGGCGCTGCGCAAGGACCCGGCGCACCGCTTCCAGAGCGCGGCGGCGATGCGGGACGAGGCGGAGCGGCTGATCGAGGCCGCCAAGGGCGGCGGCAACGGGCAGTGGCTGCAGGCCAGCACCCCGCTGGTGATCAACGAGGGTCCGCGCTCGGTGCACGCCGCCCCGCAGGCCCCGCAGGCCCCGCAGGCGCCGCACAACCCGCAGACGCCGCAGCCGCAGTACCTCCAGCAGGGCGGGCCGCAGCAGTACCGGACCCCGCCGCCGGCGTACCCGACGCCGCAGCCGCAGACCCCGCACCCCTTCCCGCAGCAGTACCAGACCCCGCCGCCCGCCTTCCAGCCCCCGCGGCCGCAGGCCCCGCACACCCCGCACCCGCAGTTCCTGCAGCAGGGGGCGCCGCAGGCGCACACCCCGCCGCCGCAGCCGATGCCGCCGTACCAGCAGCCCAAGGCGCCCACCGGCGGCGGCTGCTCGACGGCCGTGGTCGTGATCGGGATCATCGTCGGCGTGCTGGTGCTCGCGGGCATCATCATCGCCATCGTGGTCAACAAGGCGGACGTGAAGACCGGCGGCAAGTACAGCCACGGGGAGCGTCCCGCCAACGTGCTGGTCGCCGACCTCCCCGCCGACCGGAATGGCCTGCTCTGACGGATTCCGGCCGGTTCGGGGGTGCCGCGTCCGTCCGCCGGAAGCGGTAGCGTTCGGGGATACGTAAGCGACAGGGCAGCGCGATCCGAGCGAACGCCCGGGGCGAGGAGCGATGGCACAGACGCAGCAGCCGGACGACGACGCGGGTGTCCGAGCGGTCGGCCGGACCGGCGGGACCCCGAGGATTCCCGAGCCCGGCAGCGAGGCCCAGACCTCGGCGCTGCCGCCGTTCGGCGGTCCGCAGACCCCGGGCCGCGGCACCGCCGTGCCGCTGAGCACCGTCGGTGACGGCCGCTACCGGCTGACCTACCGGCTCGGCCGTGGCGGCATGGCCGAGGTGTTCGCCGCCGAGGACGTGCGGCTCGGCCGCACCGTCGCGGTCAAGCTGCTGCGCGGCGAGCTGGCCCAGGACGACGTCGCCCGGCTGCGCTTCACCCGCGAGGCACACGCCGTCGCCGCGCTCAACCACCACTCGATCGTCGCGGTCTACGACACCGGCGAGGAGTACGTCGGGGACGAGTCCACGCCGTACATCGTGATGGAGCTGGTCGAGGGCCGCACCGTCCGCGAGCTGCTGGCGGACGAGGAGGCGCCGCCGGTCGACCAGGCGCTGATCATCATCGCCGGGGTGCTGGAGGCGCTCGCCTACAGCCACCGCAACGGCATCGTCCACCGTGACATCAAGCCCGCCAACGTGAGCATCACCAACGCCGGCGCGGTCAAGGTGATGGACTTCGGCATCGCCCGGGCGCTCACCGGCGGGGCGACCACGATGACCCAGACCGGCATGGTCATGGGCACCCCGCAGTACCTCTCGCCCGAGCAGGCGCTCGGCAAGCCGGTCGACCACCGCTCGGACCTGTACGCGGCCGGCTGCATGCTCTACGAACTGCTCACGCTGCGCCCGCCGTTCACCGGTGACACCCCGCTGTCCGTGGTCTACCAGCACGTCCAGGACCCGCCGCTGCCGCCCTCGCAGGCCAACGGCCGGGTGCCGACCGGGCTCGACCCGCTGGTGCTGCGCTCGCTCGCCAAGAACCCGGACGACCGCTTCCAGGACGCCGACGAGTTCCGCGCCCACGTGCAGCACGCGCTGCGCGAGATGCACGGCGCGGGCGGGGCGGTCTGGGCGGGCGCGACGGCGGGCGACACCGGCGCGACCCAGGTGCTCCGGCCGGACCAGGCCGCGGCCACCGCGGCCTTCGGCGCGGTGGGCCCCGGCGACCAGACCTCCGTGCTGCCGTACCCGACGGGCGGCCCGCACACTCCCTCGTCGCCCTATCCGGCGGCCGGCGGCCCGTACGGCGACGGCGCGGGCGAGGAGGACGGCGGCGGCCGGCGGCGCGGGCCGTGGGCCTGGGTGGCCGGTGCGATCGCCGTGCTGGTCGCGGCCAGTGCGGGCATCGCCTTCGCGCTCAGCGGCAACGACAAGGTCGACCCCACGGTGTCCCCGACGCAGCCCCCGGCGGTCACCAGCAGCGACACGCCGGTGCCGGTCCAGAGCGGCCTGACGCCTCCGCCCACCTCGGGTTCCGGCAGCAAGAAGCCGCAGCAGCCGACCGACCCCAACACCACCGGGAACAACACCGGGAACAGCGGAAACAACATGTCGCCGTCGCCGGGTTGGGGCAAGCACACCCCGACCCCGACGCCGACCGGGACCGCGAGCCGCACGCAGACGCCCGCCTCGACGGCGCCCACGACCGGTGGTGCGACGCCCGGCGGCGGGGGCGGCAACACGCTGCCGCCGAACCCGCTGCCGAGCAAGACGAACCCGCCGGTGACGCCGCCACCCTCGGCGCCCGCGCAGTCCGGGAACGGCTGACCGGCCGACGGGCCGACCGGCCTCGACCGGTCCTGCCGACCTCGCGGGTCGGCCGGACCGGCCGGTAGGCGGTCAGTTGGCGAAGGCGTCCAGGACCTGTTCGTACTCCTGGCACCACCACGCCAGCTGCCCCGCGGAGGCGGGGTAGAGCGGGTCGGCCCGGTGGTCGGCCCGCTGGTAGCGCCACTGCAGCATCCAGAAGTCGTTCAGCCGTTCCCACCAGACCCGGTGGACGGCGGCGGCCAGGTGCTCGGCGGTGGCGGCGCCGGAGGCCCGGTAGGCCTGTGAGTAGCGGCGGACCCGGACCAGGTCGAGGACGCCGGACGAGCGGTCGTTGAAGAGCAGCGTGGCGGCCCGGACCGCCTCCTCGGCGCGGGGCTGCGGGCCGAGCTTGTCCCAGTCCAGGACGGCCGTCACCAGGCCGCTCCGCGGGCCGTCGCCGTACAGCAGGTTGAGTCCGTGGAAGTCGCCGTGGGTCCAGCCGGTGGGTGGCGCGGCCGCCGGGGCGGGGCGGCGGTGGGCGTGCTCGGCGAGCAGTTCCAGCCGTTCCGTGAGCCGTTCCACCACCAGGGCGTCCAGCTCCCCGGCGGGGTGCTGCTCGCGGGCGCGGCGCCGCAGGTCGCGGGCGAGGGCGGCGCTGTCGACGGCGTCGGCGCTCCGGTATCCGGCGGGTTGTTCGAGGGGGGCGCAGACGTCGTCGAGTGCGCCGTGCAGTCGGCCGAGCAGCGTGCCGAGCGCGTCGCACTGCGACGGTTCGAGCTCGCCGCCGTGCCGGTGCCGGCCCTCGACCCAGGGGAACAGCGCGAACAGCCGGCCGCCCCACGAGGCCACCGTGCCGGACCGTTCGGCGCAGGCCAGCGGGGGTGCGACAGGCAGTCCGAGGGCGTTCAGCGCGGCCATCGCGCGGTGGTGGGCGACGATCTTCGGGCGGCTGGCGGTGGCGGAGTCGACGTAGCACTTCAGGAAGTACGGACCGGCCTCGGTGGTGACCAGGTACCCCCGGTTCAGCAGGCCCTCGGCGACCGGTTCGGCGGTCAGCAGCCGTCCTGTCCGGTAGCGGGCCAGTACCTCGGCGAGCGCGCCCAGCGGGACGGGTGGGCTGAGGGTCCCCATCGGCGGTGCGGAGAGGTCGGGGCGGGCCGGGGCGCAGGCGAGGGTCTGGCTGAAAGTCACGTGCAGAGGTTATGGCCCCCTTGCGGGGGCCCTTGACAAGTCATCAGTTCTGTGCAGTCGTGCGGTCAGTACTGGTGGTCGACCTGGTGCCGTGCCACGAAGGCGGCCGCCTGGGTGCGCCGCTCCATGCCCATCTTGGCGAGCAGACTCGAGACGTAGTTCTTCACCGTCTTCTCGGCCAGGTGCAACTCGTTGCCGATCTGACGATTTGTCATACCTTCGCCGATCAAATCCAGGATTCGCCGCTCCTGCTTGGTGAGCTGGGCGAGCCGCTCGTCCTCCTTCTCCCCGCCGTCGCGCAGCCGGGCGAGCACCCTGCTGGTGGCGATCGGGTCGAGCAGCGAGCGGCCGGCCGCGACGTCCCGGACGGCGGTGATCAGGTCGGTGCCGCGGATCGCCTTCAGCACGTAGCCGGAGGCGCCGGCCATGATCGAGTCGAACAGCGCCTCGTCGTCCGAGAACGAGGTCAGCATCAGGCACTTGATCTCCGGCAGCCTGGACCGGATCTCGCGGCAGACCTCGACCCCGTTGCCGTCCGGCAGCCGGACGTCGAGCACTGCCACGTCCGGGTGGACCGCCGGGATCCGGGTGAGCGCCTCGGCGGCCGTGCCGGCCTCGCCGACCACCTCGATGTCGTCCTCGACCGAGAGCAGATCGTGCACGCCCCGCCGGACGACCTCGTGATCGTCGAGCAGGAATACCCTGATTTGTCCGTTATCAGTCACGTCCAAAGCCTCCCATACCACCGTACGAAAGACCTATCACCCGTACCCCGGTCACGACGTGATCCGGCCAGGGCCGTCCGAAACCGATACCGAGAACCCCCTTACGCACGGGCTTCCGCCCGGATAACGTGCGCTGGTGTCCTGAAGGCGCTCGAATTGAGAGCTGCGTCACGCCGACCGTCACCCCCACCCTTCCGACGGCGAGCCGATCGCGGCACCCTCGGGGTTGTAGGCCCTGAACAAGTAGGACGTCCTAGCGCAAGCGCGTCGAGGGCGGACGCTGGGTAACGTTCTCGTGAGGGACGCCGTCGGAACAGGATCACCACCTGCCCCGCAGTGGGAGCGCACACCCACGCGCGCCCCGCGAGGCGGTGACCGGACCGGTCACCGGCGACCCCGGGCGGCCGGACAGACCGAGGAGTGAACGTGACCGTCAAAAGCACGGCGAGGGCTCGCAAGAAGGCGGCCCCCGGCGTCCCTGACACCCTCCGCGCCAAGGGCAAGGACGCCCAGCCGGAGCTCGTCCAGCTGCTCACGCCGGAAGGCGAGCGGGTCGAGCACCCTGACTACCCCCTCACCACCACTCCCGAGGAGCTGCTCGCCCTCTACCGCGACCTGGTGCTGGTGCGCCGGTTCGACGGCGAGGCCACCGCGCTCCAGCGCCAGGGCGAGCTGGGCCTGTGGGCCTCGCTGCTCGGCCAGGAGGCCGCCCAGGTCGGCTCCGGCCGCGCCATGCGCCCCGGCGACTACGCCTTCCCCACGTACCGCGAGCACGGCGTCGCGTGGTGCCGCGACGTCGACCCGCTGAACCTGCTCGGCATGTTCCGCGGCGTGAACCACGGCGGCTGGGACCCGAACGAGAAGAACTTTCACCTGTACACCATCGTGATCGGCGCGCAGGCCCTGCACGCCACCGGCTACGCGATGGGCATCACCAAGGACGGCGCCGACGACGCGGTGATCGCGTACTTCGGCGACGGCGCCTCCAGCCAGGGCGACGTCAACGAGGCCTTCACCTTCGCCTCGGTCTACAACGCGCCCGTGGTCTTCTTCTGCCAGAACAACCAGTGGGCGATCTCCGAGCCCACCACCACCCAGACCAAGATCCCGCTGTACCGCCGCGCCTCCGGCTTCGGCTTCCCCGGCGTCCGGGTCGACGGCAACGACGTGCTGGCCTGCCTGGCGGTCACCCGCTGGGCGCTCGACCACGCCCGCAGCGGCAACGGCCCGGTGCTGATCGAGGCGTTCACCTACCGGATGGGTGCCCACACCACGTCCGACGACCCCACCCGCTACCGGCACGCCGAGGAGACCGAGGCCTGGAAGGCCAAGGACCCGATCAGCCGGCTCCGCGCCCTCCTGGAGAAGGAGGGCCTGGCCGACGAGGCGTTCTTCGCCGCCGTCGACGCCGAGAGCGAGCAGCTGGGGCTGCGGGTGCGCGAGGGCGTGCGCGGCATGCCGGACCCGGACCCGACCCTGATCTTCGACCACGTGTACAGCGAGCCGCACACGCTGGTCGATGAGGAACGGGCCGAGTACGCCGAGTACGCGGCCTCCTTCGAGGCGGGGGAGAACCACTGATGGCCGGTCAGCTGAGCATCGCCAAGGCGCTGAACGGAGCGCTGCGCAAGTCGCTGGAGAACGACCCGAAGACCGTCCTGATGGGCGAGGACATCGGCAAGCTCGGCGGCGTCTTCCGGATCACCGACGGCCTCCAGAAGGACTTCGGCGAGGACCGGGTGATCGACACCCCGCTCGCCGAGTCCGGCATCATGGGCACCGCGATCGGTCTGGCGCTGCGCGGCTACCGTCCCGTCGTGGAGATCCAGTTCGACGGCTTCGTCTACCCGGCCTTCGACCAGATCGTCTCCCAGCTGGCCAAGATGCACGCCCGTGCGCTGGGCCACGTCAAGCTGCCGGTCACCGTGCGCATCCCCTACGCGGGTGGCATCGGCGCGGTCGAGCACCACAGCGAGTCGCACGAGGCCTACTTCGCGCACACCGCCGGTCTGCGCGTGGTCACCCCGGCCAGCGCGCACGACGCGCACTGGATGCTGCGGCAGTCGATCGAGTCCGACGACCCGGTCATCTTCCTGGAGCCCAAGCGCCGTTACTGGGACAAGGGCGAGGTCGGCGACGCCGCGGACCTGGGCCTGCACGACGCCCGGATCGTCCGGCCCGGCACCGACGCGACGCTGATCGCGTACGGCCCGATGGTCAAGGTCTGCCTGGAGGCCGCCGCGGCCGCCGAGGAGGACGGCCGCCGCCTGGAGGTCGTCGACCTGCGCTCGCTCTCCCCGGTGGACTTCGCCGCCCTGGAGGAGTCGGTCAAGCGCACCGGTCGGGCCGTCGTGGTGCACGAGGCACCGGTCTTCCTGGGCATGGGCGCCGAGCTGGCCGCCCGGCTGACCGAGAAGTGCTTCTACCACCTGGAGGCACCGGTCCTGCGGGTCGGCGGCTACCACGCGCCGTACCCGCCGTCCCGGGTCGAGGAGGCCTTCCTGCCCGACCTGGACCGCGTGCTCGACGCCGTCGACCGCGCGTTCGCGTACTGAACCGGGGAGCGAAGATGACCACCGAAGTTCGCTCGCTCCGCGAGTTCAAGATGCCCGACGTGGGCGAGGGCCTCACCGAGGCCGAGATCCTCAGCTGGTACGTCAAGCCCGGTGACACCGTCACCGACGGGCAGGTCGTCTGCGAGGTGGAGACCGCCAAGGCGGCCGTGGAGCTGCCCATCCCGTTCAACGGGGTGGTCGAGAAGCTGCACTTCCCCGAGGGCTCGACGGTCGACGTCGGCACCGTGATCATCTCGATCGCGGTCGCCGGGGAAGCGGGGGCCGCGGCTCCGGCCGCCCCCGCCGCGGCTCCGGCGCAGGCGCAGGCTCCGGCTCCGGCCGAGGAGGTCGAGCCCGAGCGGCGCGAGGTGCTGGTCGGGTACGGCCCGCGCACCGGCACCGCCCAGCGCCGGGCTCGGCGGACGACCACCACCAGGGTCGCCGCGACCACGCCGGCTCCGGCGGCCGCTCCGGCCCCGGTCGCCGCCCCGGCTCCCGCGGCGCCCGCGCCGGTCGCCGAAGTGCCCGGCGGGGAGCGGCCGCTGGCCAAGCCGCCGGTGCGCAAGCTGGCCAAGGACCTCGGCGTCGACCTGCGCGCGGTCACCCCGACCGGCCGGGACGGCGTGATCACCCGCGAGGACGTGCACGCCCACGCCGCCGCTCAGGCCGCTCCGGCCGTCGCGGTGGCGGAGGTGGCCGGAACGGCCGTGGCCGAGCCGGCCGCGCCGCAGGTGCCGGTGCCCGCCGCGGGCGACGTCCGGGTGCCGATCAAGGGCGTCCGCAAGGCGACCGCGCAGGCGATGGTGGCCTCGGCCTTCACCGCCCCGCACGTCACCGAGTTCGTGCAGGTCGACGTGACCCGCACGATGAAGTTCGTCCGCCGGCTCAAGGAGAGCGGGGAGCTGGGCCGGGACGTCCGGGTCAGCCCGCTGCTGATCGTCGCGAAGGCGCTGCTCACCGCGATCAAGCGGCACCCCGGGATCAACGCGCAGTGGGACGAGGCGGCCCAGGAGATCGTCCTCAAGGGCCAGGTGAACCTCGGCATCGCCGCGGCCACCCCGCGCGGCCTGATCGTCCCGAACATCAAGGACGCCGGGTCCAGGACCCTCGCCGGGCTGGCCGTTTCGCTCGGTGAACTGGTCGAGACCGCCCGTCAGGGCAAGACCTCGCCGGCCGACATGCAGGGCGGGACGGTCACCATCACCAACGTCGGCGTCTTCGGCGTCGACACCGGCACCCCGATCCTCAACCCGGGCGAGGCCGCCATCCTGGCCTTCGGGGCGGTCCGGGAACTGCCGTGGGTGCACAAGGGCAAGGTGGTCCCGCGTCAGGTGACCACGCTGGCGCTCTCCTTCGACCACCGCCTGGTGGACGGGGAGCTGGGCTCCAAGGTGCTGGCCGACGTGGCCGCGCTGCTGGAGCGCCCGAAGCGCCTGATCACCTGGGGCTGACGGGACCGAAGGAACCGGCAGGACCGAAGAAACCGAAGAAGGGGCCCTCCTCCGCACCGCCGTGCGGAGGAGGGCCCCTTCGGTGTACCGCCCGTCGACTAGCGCTGGGGACGGAGTCGACGGACGGCGACCAGGACGCCCGCTCCGAGGGCGAGGAGGAGGGCGGAGCCGAGGGCGAGGAAGGTGTTGCTGGAGGAGGAGCCGGTCCGGGCCAGCTCGGGGGTGCCGGCGGGGGCGGTGGTGGCCGGGGTGGTGGCCGGGGTCGACGCCTTCGGGGCCTCGGCGGCCGGGGAGGCGTCCTTGGTCGTGTCGGCGGCCGGCGCGGAGCCCTTGGCGTCGGCGTCCTTGGCGTCCTTGGTGGGTGTCGGCTTCGGCTTGGCCGGGGTGGTCGGCTTCGCGGACGGCTTCGGGTGCACCACCTCGACCTCGGCGATCGCCCCCCGGCCCTGGCTCGGCGTGGCGATGACCTGGAGCCCGTTGATGCCCTTGGCCACGTCGGCGGAGAGGCCCACCCGGTAGCGGAAGGTGACGGTGCGACCGTTGGCGATCGGCACGCCCGCGGACCGGGACTCGCCGCCGATCGCCGGGTCGCAGCCGTTGCGCAGCGTGATGCGCTGCCACTGGCCGTTCGACATGACCTCGGCGGTGACCTGCGAGGGCTTCGGGGTGGTCCCGTCGGGGTTGAAGAACGAGATGCCCGGGGCGATCCGGTGGTAGTCGGCGCCGGTGTTGTTGGTGACCTTGATGCTGATCTCCACCTTGGGGCCGCCGACGGTGATCGCGGTGGGGGCCTTGAGGAACGTGGTGGTGGCGCCCTGGCCGTGCAGCTCGAAGGAGTTGTCCTGCTCGTCCGCGGCGGACGGCTTCGCCGGGGCGGTGACCGGGGCGTCGTCCGGGGCCCCGCAGGCCCAGGCGGTGTCGGTGGCGAGGAACTGGACGCCGCCGGCGAGGACGACGGTGGCGGCGACGGTGGCGATGCGGCGGCGGCCGGAGAGCGCGCGGTCGTTCTTCGCGAATCGGGTGATAACGGGCGTGCGCATGATGTGAGTCCCCCAGGGTCGACGTGCTGATGGTGTGAGTGGTGAAGACGACCGGTTCCGCTCCTCGTGAGCGGGAGCGTTCCCCGGCTCCGCCGGTCCCGCTCGCCGTGCCTTCATCCGTGGGACGCGCAGCCCCGGCGGGGGTCGCAGGTCGGTTTCCGAGAGTTTCCCGCCGGGGCCGAGCGGCGCCCGGACCCGGCGGGCGCCGGTCAGCGCTGGTGGCGCAGGCGGCGGACGGCGACCAGGACGCCGGCGCCGAGGGCGAGGAGTGCGGCGGAGCCGAGGGCGAGGAAGGTGTTGCTGGAGGAGGAGCCGGTCTGGGCCAGCTCGGGGGTGCCGGCGGGGGCGGTGGTGGCCGGGGCCGACGCCTTCGGGGCCTGGGTGGCGGGGGCGGCCGGGGCGGTGTCCGCGGTCCGGTCGGCGGCGGGCTCGGCGGCCTTGGTGGGCGCGGGCTTGGGCTTGGCCGGGGTGGTCGGCTTGGCGGTGGTGGTCGGCTTGGCGGTGGCGGTGCCCTGGGGGTGGGTCACCTTGACCGTCTTGAAGGCCGAGCTGCCGGCGCCCTGGGAACCGGCCATCTCCGCCGAGGCGAACAGGTTGATCGTGGTCACGCCGGCGGGGGTGGCGGCGGCCAGCGAGTAGCGGAACTTGAAGGTGTCGGAGCTGTTGGCGGCCATGCGCTGGCGCTGGGAGCCGGTGACCTCGACGGAGCGCATGCAGCCGTCCTGCAGCTGGAGGTTCTTCCAGGCGCCGGTGTAGTCCAGGTACTGGATCCTGACGTCCTTGAGGCGGGTCGCGGCGCCCGAGCCCGGGGTGACGAGGCCGAGGAAGGGCTCCATGCCGTGGGCGTCCTCGTCGCCCTTGTTGGTGACCTTGAGGGAGACCTCGTTCCAGCTGCCGTCCGCGACCACCGAGGACTTGGCCGAGGTGATGGCGGTGTCGGGGGAGAGCCCAGGCACGTTGGTCGGGGCCTCGTACGCGCCGCCGAGCCGGTGGTCGCCGCAGGCCCAGGCGGTGTCGGTGGCGAGGAACTGGACGCCGCCGGCGAGGACGACGGTGGCGGCGACGGTGGCGATGCGGCGGCGGCCGGAGAGCGCGCGGTCGTTCTTCGCAAAACGGGTGATAACGGGCATGCGCATGACGTGAGTCCCCAGGGTCGGCGTGCTGATGGTGTGAGTGGGTGAAGACGACCGGCTCCGCTCCTCGTGAGCGGAAGCGCCCCCCGGCTCCGCCGGTCTCGCTCTCCGTGCCTTCATCCGTATAGACGCGCATCCCCGCGGGGGGTTGCAGACGGGTTCCGAAATTTTTTCGGGCTTCTCCGGCGGGTCCCGAAGACGGCCCGAGGAATGGTTGGTATGACCTGGATGATCCGAAATGTGCGGATCGTTCGGCCAGGTCGGTGACTTTTTCGCGGCCGGATAGGGGAGTCCCGGCCGCCCGGGTACGTCTCCGCTCCATCACCCGGGCGACACCGGGCGACCGGCTCCCGGAGGACGCACCCGTATGCCGCCTGGCAACCCTGGCCGTCTCGTCCGGAGTCTGGCCGCACTCGTGCTGGTGTCCGCCGCCGCTCTCCCGGCCGCCCTGGAACTGACCGGCCCCCCGCCGTTCGGGGTGATCGGTCCGGGGGCCCCGGCCGACCGCGCGGTGCCGCCGCACACGGCCCTCCAGGCCGACCAGCGGATATCCGCGGCCGCCCCGACGGTCGACATACGCCGCACCGGGGACCCGGCCAACCGGATCACCCTGGTGCTGCTCGGCGACGGCTACACGACAGACGAGCAGGAGCTCTTCCGGCAGCAGGCCGACAAGGCCTGGCACGCGCTGATGGACATCGAGCCCTTCCGCACCTACCAGGGCTTCTTCAACATCAGGAGGGTCGAGGTGGTCTCCCCGGTCTCCGGGATCGCCGAGTCCGAGAGCCGCGGCCGCAGGACCGCCACCCCGCTCGGCATGCACTTCTGGTGCGAGGGCACCGCCCGGCTGCTCTGCGCCGACGAGTCCGCCACCGCCCGCTACGCGGGCAACGGCGCTGGGCCGCAGTACCTGATAGCGCTGGCCAACTCCACCGAGTACGGCGGCGCCGGCGGCACCGGGGTGACCACCCTGGCGGGCGGCAGCCCGGACGCCGGGCGGATCATCCAGCACGAGATCGGGCACACCGTGGGGGACCTCGGAGACGAGTACGACAGCGCCCCGGACGACGCCGACTACCCGAACCTCGCCACCCTCAACGCCGACGACATGCGCAGGAAGCAGACCAAGTGGTGGCGCTGGCTGGGCGCCGAGTCCCCGGACGGGGCCGGCGTGATCGGGGCGTACCGCAGCGCCAACGGCCTCTACCGGCCCACCCCGGACTCGGTGATGCGCACCCTGGGCAGCGCGTACAACCTCCCCTCGCGCGAGGCGATCATCGAGGAGCTGTACCGCAGGGTCCGGCCGACCGACGCCCCGGTGCCGGCTCCCGGCGAGGTGTCCGGGCGGCCCCGGCTCGACGTCCGGCCGCTGCCGCTGACCGGCCCGCGGCAGCTGAAGGTGGAATGGAAGGTGGACGGCGTCCCGGTGGCCCCGCAGTCCGCCGACGGCTCCTGGCTGGACACCGCCCGGCTGGAGCTGGCCCCGGGCCGGACGGCCACCGTGACGGCGACCGTCCGGGACACCACCGACTGGGTGCGGGACGAGGCCTTCCGGGAGCGCTCCATGACCCGCTCGGTGTCCTGGACGCTGACCGGCTGACCGGCTGAGGCCCGGTCGCGTGCCCCCGGGTCCGAGCATCCCATCATGGGATGACTAATCTGGTCGGACTATGACCGTGGAGCCCGCTCGCCCAGCCCCGTCCCCGTCCGTCCCCGCTCCCCGGCTCATCGCCGACCCCCCGGCCGCGCCCGTACCCACGCCCGGTGCCGCGCCCGCGCCCGCGTCCGTGCTCGCGGCCGCGCCGCCCGGCGGCCGGGCGGCCTGGCTCGCCTGGTCCATCGGGGTCAGTGTCTACATCCTGGCCGTCATCCACCGCACCAGCCTCGGGGTGGCCGGACTGGACGCCGCCGACCGCTTCGGCATCGGCGCCTCGGCGCTCTCCACCTTCTCGATCCTCCAGGTGCTGGTCTACGCGGCCATGCAGATCCCGGTCGGCCTGCTGGTCGACCGGTACGGGCCGCGCCGGGTGCTGCTGTCCGGCGTCGTGCTGCTGAGCGCCGGCCAGCTGGCCTTCGCGTTCAGCTCCGACTTCGGCCCCGCGCTGGCCTCCCGCGCGGTGCTCGGCTGCGGCGACGCGATGACCTTCATCAGCGTGCTGCGGATCGCCGCCCGGTGGTTCCCGGCGGCCCGGAACCCGTTCGTGGCCCAGCTGACCGGTCTGGCCGGGATGGGCGGCAACCTGGTCACCACCGTGGTGCTCGCCAGGGCGCTGCACAGCGAGGGCTGGACGGCCACGTTCACCGCGATCGCGCTGCTGGGCGCGGTGGTGTTCGCGCCGGTCGCGTTCCTCCTGCGGGACGCGCCCCACCAGGAGCCCGTCGTCCGGCCCGGGGCGGCCGCGGCGCGGCCGAAGGTCGGCCGGCAGGTCCTCGCCTGCTGGCGGGAGCCGGGCACCCGGCTCGGGCTCTGGATCCACTTCACCACCCAGTTCCCCGGCAACGCCTTCGGCCTGCTCTGGGGCCTGCCGTACCTGGTGCAGGCCCAGGGGATGTCCCGGGCCGGGGCCGGCGGGCTGCTGACCCTGCTGGTGCTCAGCAACATGACCTTCGGCTTCGTCTTCGGCCGGCTGCTCTCCGTCTCGGCGCGGGCCCGGATGCCGATCGTGCTGACCGTCGTCGCGACCACCGCGCTCGGCTGGGCGCTGGTGCTGGCCTGGCCCGGCGGCCACCCGCCGGCCTGGCTGCTGGTCGGGATCATCCTGGTGATGGGCAGCAACGGCCCGGCCTCGCTGGTCGGCCTGGACTACGCGCGCTCCCGCAACCCCGCGGAGCGGCTCGGCACCGCCTCGGGGATCGTCAACATGGGCGGCTTCATCGGCACGATGATCACCCTGTTCGGCATCGGCGTGCTGCTGGACGCGCTCTCCCCGGACGGCGCCGGGTCGTACTCGGCCACCGCCTTCCGCTGGGCGTTCTGCTGGCAGTACGTCCCGCTGGCGGTGGGCACGGCGATGATCCTGCGGCTGCGCCGGAAGGTCGCGGCGCAGGCGGGCTGAGCCCGGGGCCGGACGGGCCCCGGGCGACGGCTCGTACGGCCCCGGGCCTCAGATGGTGACCGAGAAGTTGGCCAGCACCCGCTCGGCCAGCTCCCGGTCGCCCTCGACGGAGACCGGGCCGGGCCGGCCGCGGCCGCAGGCGAGCCGCAGGTAGGTCTCCCAGTCCATGGTGAGCTGGACGTCGGGGGCCAGGCTGATCGACTCGTCCACGGTGCAGTGGCCGGTGGCGTCCACCCGGACGGTGCGCAGGAACTCCACCGGGCCGGTGACGTCCAGCACCAGGGCCGTCCCGGCCGGGGCCCCGGCCTTGTTGGCGACGGCCTTGGGCAGCAGTTCCAGCAGCAGGTCCCGGGTGATCAGGGCGGCCGGGGCGTCCAGGTTGCCCGGGGTCTCCAGGGCCCGGCGCAGGTCCTGCTCGTGCACCCAGACGTCGAAGGCCCGCATCCGCAGCAGCTCGTGGTACGGGACGTCCCTGGCCAGCGGCCCGGCCGGCCAGCGCACCGGCTCCTCGGGCGTCTGCTTGGCGTTCCGCAGCGCCCGGGAGCGGCGGATGATCGTGTACTCCAGCTCGCCGGTCATCTCCAGCGCGGTGTGGCAGCGGCGCTTGTCGACCGGCAGCTCGACGTAGCGGGCGAACTCGGTGGTGACGTGACGGAGGTCACGCGGCAGCGAGTGGATCGGGCGCGGGTCGCCGAGCAGGTCGGACTCGACCGCGATCACGTGCGAGACGATGTCGCGGACGGACCAGCCGGGGCACTCGGTGGCCCGGTTCCAGGAGCCCTCGGGAAGGGGGGCGACCAGCTCCGATATGGACTCGATGGTCTGGGTCCACGCCTCGGTGTAAGCCTGCACGGTCTGGTTGTCCGTCACGGGAATCTCCGGCCCTCCGTCAGCTTCCTTGCCGCCTGCGCCCCGCCGTCACGGCCGACCGGGATGGTCCGGCTTTCCGGGCGCGCACGCTAACCGCACGTTACGCTGCCGGGAGACAGCTGGGCAGCGCTTTCGGGTGACGATCGTAGGTCTCTTGCCGTGGACGGTGGTACTGTGCGCGCTTCATTGATCCAACTCGCGGTCTCCGACGAGGAGCCGCCCGCCGAGCGGAGGGCTCGGGCGGCGGCCCTGGTACGGGCACAGCAGGGCGCCGACCTGGTGGTGCTCCCGGAGCTGTGGCCGCTCGGCGGCTTCGCCTACGACCTCTGGTCGGACGGCGCGGAGACGCTGGACGGGCCCACCTCGGACGTGATGTCGGCCGCCGCGCGGGCCGCCGGGGTCTGGCTGCACGCCGGTTCGGTCGTCGAACGCGATCCGGACGGGCCGATCTACAACACCTCGCTGCTGTTCTCCCCGGACGGCGAGCTGGTGCACACGTACCGCAAGATCCACCGCTTCGGCTTCGACAGCGGCGAGGCGGTGGTGATGGGCGCCGGGCAGGAGATCGTCACCGCGCCCACCGACTTCGCCACGCTGGGCCTGGCCACCTGCTACGACCTGCGCTTCCCGGAGCTGTTCCGGGCGCTGCTGGACGCCGGGGCGCAGCTGCTGGTGGTGCCGGCGGCGTGGCCCGCCCGGCGGCGCGAGCACTGGACGCTGCTGGCCCGGGCCCGGGCGGTGGAGGAGCAGGCCTTCGTGCTGGCCTGCAACACCGCCGGGACGCACGCCGGGGTCGAGCAGGCCGGGCACAGCATCGTGGTGGACCCGTGGGGCCGGGTGCTGGCCGAGGCGGGGGCGGGCGAGGAAGTCCTGACGGTCGAGTTCGATCCGGCCGAGGTGGCGAAGGCGCGCGCGGAGTTCCCGGTGCTGCGGGACCGTCTGCTGGGGATTCCGGCGCCGGTCCAGCGCTGAGCGGGGGTGGGCGGGGCGCCGGGGACGGCGTTCCGGAGGGTTGGTTCGTACCTGGGTCGGTCGGGTTTGAGAAGATGAGCACTCGTCGTGTTCCCCGCCGGCCCGGACGAGGGCCGGCACGGTAGGCCGCCCGAGGAGGTCGCCCCATGCCTGACAACGGCGCAGGCGACACCCCCCGCCCCGTCATCCACCGCAACAGCCTGCGCGAGCAGATCGCCGGCGCGCTGCGCGAGGAGATGATGGCCGGCCGGCTCGCGGCCGGCCGCAACTTCACCGTCAAGGAGATCGCCGAGCTGTACGGCGTCTCCGCGACCCCGGCCCGCGAGGCCCTGGTCGACCTCGGCGCGCAGGGCCTGCTGCGGGCCGAGCACCACCGCGGCTTCACCGTGCCCGAGCTGGGGTGGGACGACTTCCTGGAGATCTTCGAGTCCCGGGTGCTGATCACCGACAGCTTCCACCGCCAGTACGCCACCCGCCGGGCACTGCCCGACCTCGGCCGGCTGCCCTCGCTGCACCGGCGGGCCGACGCGGCGGTGCGGGCGGCCCGGGCCGGGAACCTGGACGTCATGGTCGGCTGCGACCGCCGGTTCTGGCAGGAGGTCGGCGCGCTGCTCGGCAACCGCCGGATCGCCGACTACCTGGACTGGCTGCGGGTGCAGTCCTGGATGTTCGCCGCGCCCTACCTGCGGGAGCTGCCCGCGCTGGGCGGGATCTGCTGGGAGCGCCACCCGGACCTGGTCGCGGCGATCGAGGCCCGCGATGCGCTCGGCGCGCACCGGATCATCTGCGAGTACAACCTGTACACCGTCCGGCTGCTGGCCGGGCTGGCCGGGCAGCCGCTGGAGTCGGTGACCGTGCTGGACCTGCTCACCGAGTTCGTCGGGGAGGAGCCGGCGCCGGTGCCGGCCGAACCGCCGCCCGCGCCGGCGGCCCCGCCGGAGCCGGGCGACGAGCCCGAGGCCGGTGCCGGGCCCGGTGCGGCCCGCACCGGGCGGACCCGCAGCGCCGACGTCGGCCGGGAACTCGGCCGTGAGCTGGGACTGGGCCTCGGGCTGGTGCCGCAGCCGCGCACGGTGCCGTACGGCCGGTTCGGCCGACGGCTGTCCGAACCGTCCCCGGAGGCCCCTCGGGGACGGCCCGACCCGCACGCCGCGCCGGGCCGGTAGGGTGGGCGGTCATCGGACCGGGCGCCTCCTGAAGGGCCGTCCGGATACCGACCCGACCCCCGTCGTCGCCCCGCCCGCGCGGGCGATCCCCGCCTCCGGAGAGGAACTGCCGGCCATGGCCTGCGACCTCTGGCTCGTCCCGCTGGTGGACGCGCTGAGCCACAGCCCCGACAACCCCTTCCGGGACGACCTCGCGCTCTACAACTCGGTGCTGGCCTCGCGCGGGCTGCCCGAGGTGCCGGTCTACCGGTTCGTCCCGGGCATCAGCGGCGCGGTCGAGCCGATAGCCGCCTTCGACTACGACTCGCTGCACTTCCTGCGCCGCGCCTACCTGTTGGGCCTCACCGGCCTGGACATCACCCCGGTCGACGCGCTCGGCGGCGACTACGAGCAGTTGCTGGAGATGTTCGAGAGCAGCGCCGAACAGTCGCACCTGGTCTGGCACTTCGACCACGCCGGCGCGTACGTGCCGGTCGAGTTCGCGGTGCCGCTGGTGGACGACACGCTGCTCGCCGCCGGCGGCCCGCTCGGCTCCAGCCACGGGCTGCTGCGCGAACTCCAGGCCGTCGCACCGGCGCTGGGCATCGACCCGCTCAACCCGCCGGACCCGACCCGGCCGCTCGGCCCGACCGGCCTGGAGCAGCCGTTCGGGCCGCCGATCGACGACGTCCACCCCTTCGCCCGGGAGCGGCACGCCTGGTCGGGCCTGTACGCGGCGGCGACCAGGAGCGTCACCCAGGGCTCGATGATCGTCTTCGCCTGACCCCGGGCGGACAGATTCAAGGGCACCCGGCGGGAATTGTCGGACACGCCTCAGCGCAGCGGCCCCTCCGGCGGCCGCTGGCGCGGCATGGTGGGCCGGGTGCCCGGCGGCGGCAGCACCCGCACCTGGGCGCCCACCCCGGGCTCGCTGCGCCCGCCCCAGGCCCCGCCGGACTGGGTGGGCAGCTGGGTCATCGAGGCGCGGAACTCCAGCATCCACTCCGAGGTCTCGGAGCGGACCATGTCCGAGACGTCCTCGCAGAACCGGCGCAGCACGCCCAGGCAGCGCTCGGCGGCCTCGCCCGCGGTGCCCTCGGTCGGGCCGAGCACCTCGCGAACGCACTCCGACGCCCAGTCGAACTGGAAGGCCTCCAGGCGGCGTTGCAGGGCCTGGCCGGTGGAGACGTCCCGCATCCAGCCGGAGGTGAGGCCGAAGACCCGGTCGGTGGCCAGGCAGGCGGCGGAGAGTGCGAAGCCGACGTAGCCCCAGCCGGTGCCGTGCGCGAAGGCGCCGGCCAGGTCGACCAGCGGGGCGGTCACCCCGCCCACCGCGAAGCCGGCCGCGCCGAACCGCAGCACGCGGGCCCAGCGGCGCTTCCAGACGCGGTCCCGGCGGTACCACTCGATCGCCTCGACCGCCCGCTCCTCGGACCAGCGGTAGAGCTCCTCCAGCCGTTCGGCGGGCTCGCCCCAGTCCCCCAGCGGGAACTGGCGGGTGCTCAGATCGGCCCGCTGGCGGGTGGAGGCCCGTCGGACGACGGCGGCGGCGGGCGGGTCCTCCTCACCGATCTCCTTGCCCCAGGCACTCTCCTCGGGCTGCATTTCCGGCTGGCTCACCTGTGGGGCTCCCTGTGGCGGGCGGACTGCTGGCTCTGTCGGCGCAACGGCTGACGTGGTGTCCGCCGGTGGTTCTCCAACAGCACTTCTTACCGCCAAATGGCTGACCGTGGGGGCGCTTCTCCGCTGATCGTTACCGGTTTCGGCCAACGGAACCCGAGGTGGGCGGGTTGCGGGAGGCGGCGAGATTTCACCCGTCCGAGCGAGGGGCCGGTGACCCGACGTCGTGACCCGACCACCCACCGCCGAACCGGCCCCGCCGGGCTTGGAGGATTCTCCGACATCCTCGGCGTACGGAGCTCCTCCGCTGGAGGATCCGACGGGACCGGAGAGCGGCCGGAACAGGCCACCGACTACGCTGCCAGGCGTGAAGGTCCTCGTCATCGGCGGCGGCGCCCGCGAACACGCCCTGTGCCGCTCCCTGTCCCAAGATCCCGCAGTGACCGAACTGCACTGTGCCCCGGGCAACGCCGGGATCGCGCAGGTCGCGACGGTCCACCCGGTCGACCAGCTGGACGGCGCGCAGGTCGCCGCGCTGGCCGGCCGGCTCGGTGCCGCCCTGGTGGTGGTCGGCCCGGAGGCCCCGCTGGTGGCCGGCGTCGCGGACGCCGTGCGCGCGGCCGGCATCCCGGTGTTCGGCCCGTCCGCCGCGGCCGCCGAACTGGAGGGCTCCAAGGCCTTCGCCAAGGATGTGATGGCCGCGGCCGGCGTCCCCACCGCCCGGTCCTACGTCTGCACCACCGCGGCCGAGGCCGCCGAGGCGCTGGACGCCTTCGGCGCCCCGTACGTGGTCAAGGACGACGGCCTGGCCGCCGGCAAGGGCGTCGTGGTCACCTCCGACCGCGCGGCCGCGCTGGCGCACGCCGCCGGCTGCGAGCGCGTGGTCATCGAGGAGTACCTGGACGGCCCCGAGGTCTCGCTGTTCGCGATCACCGACGGCACCACCGTCGTCCCGCTCCAGCCCGCCCAGGACTTCAAGCGCGCGCTGGACGGAGACGAGGGCCCGAACACCGGCGGCATGGGCGCCTACTCCCCGCTGCCGTGGGCGCCCGCCGGGCTGGTCGAGGAGGTCCTGGAGACCGTCCTCCAGCCGACCGTGGACGAGCTGCGCCGCCGCGGCACCGAGTTCTCCGGCCTGCTGTACGCGGGCCTGGCGCTCACCTCGCGCGGCACCCGGGTGATCGAGTTCAACGCCCGCTTCGGCGACCCGGAGACCCAGGTCGTGCTGGCCCGGCTGCGCACCCCGCTGGCGGGCGTGCTGCTCGCCTCCGCCACCGGAAGCCTGGACCAGCTGGAGCCGCTGCGCTGGGACGAGGGCGCGGCCGTCACCGTGGTCGTCGCCTCCGAGGGCTACCCGGACGCCCCGCGCACCGGCGACCCGATCGAGGGCCTGGCCGAGGCGGAGGCGGACGGCACCGCGTTCGTGCTGCACGCCGGGACGAAGGCGGACGAGGACGGCCGGGTGCTGAGCGCCGGCGGCCGCGTCCTGTCGGTCACCGCCACCGGCACCGACCTGGCCGAGGCGCGCGAGCGCGCGTACGCCGCGGTGGACCGGATCTCCCTCAAGGGCGGCCAGCACCGCACCGACATCGCGCTGAAGGCGGCCACCGCCTGAGCCCCCGCCCGCTCCGACCGCGGCCCCCGTGCGAACCGCTCGCACGGGGGCCGCGGTGCGTGCCACCGCGGTACGGGCGGCGGCCCGCGGCCGCCCGTACCAGCAGGGGCGAGCGGGATTCGAACATCTGCGCCCACCGGTCAACCCCATGGGCGCAGCGTTCCCGGCGTTTCGGGGCTGGAGCGGCCGCGGGGGCCGACGCACCGTTCGGCCGACGGATTCCAGCCCATCGGGTGACAGCACCCGTATCCGGCTGACGCAACCGGCCGCGCGGCCTTATGGTGCGCTGGATCGCGGTGCGCGGGGCCCGTGCGCCGGGGTCGCCGCCGGGTAGCGGTGCTCCCACGGGGGGATGCTGGACGGCGTCCGGCCGGTCGGTCGTCGGGGTGCTTCGCACCGGACCGGTCGCCGGCGTCCGGGCGGTGTCACCGGAACCACCGGAACAACCGGGCGGCGTCACCGGAACAACCGGGCGGTGTCACCGGGACGAGTGGAAACCGGGGTGATCCGGAACGCCCACCCGGACCGGGGCGTCGAAAATGTCAGTAGCGCCACGCAGCATGCACTACCGGGATCGGACGCCTCCGCTTCCCGGTCGGAACTGATCGTTTCGAGTCGGCTCAGGGCCCGAAGCCGGGCGCCCGAGGGCTCCGAAGGGGGTGCCGCACCGTATGGCCGCAATCGACATCGCGCGCGCTCACGCCCAGGTGGTGCTGCGGATCCGAGGCCTCGCCCGGGCCGCCGCCGCCCTGCCCGCCGCCGTGGCGGTGGTCCTGCTCGCCGGCCGGTTCACCGGCCGGATCGGCGCGCCCGGGGCCGCCGACGCCGCGGGCTGGGACGCCGCCCGCTGGGCGGTCTGCGCGGTCGCCGCGCTGACCCTGGCGGTGGCCGGGCTGACCGCCCGGGCCCTGCACCGGACCGTCCCGCCGCGCACCCCGGCCGTCCCGCTGGAGCGCGCCGACGCCCCCGAGCTGTACCGGCTGATCGGCGAGCTGGCCGACCGGCTGGAGGTGCCCGCGCCCTCCGCCGTGGCCCTCACCCCGGACTGCGACAGCTGGCTGGAGGACGTCCCGCCGAGCCGGCGGACGGCTCCGGCCCGGCCCGGGCCCGGGGCGCCCGCCCCCGTCCTGGTGATCGGCTCGCCCTTCCTGTGGTGGATGCGGGCCGGCGAACTGCGCGCCCTGCTCGCCCCCGTGGTGGCCGGCACCGCCGCCTCCGCCGACCCGGAGATCGCCGCCGCCCGGCGCTTCCTGCGCAGCCTGGACGCCTGTCTGGACTCCGGCGCCGGCGCGGCCCCCGGTCTCGGCGGCGCCACCCTGGCCGCCCCGCCCCGGCCGCCCCGGCGCGGTCCGGCCGCGCTCGCCGACCGGATCGTCCGCAGGGTCGTGCGCCGCCTGCTCGGCGCCTGCCGGGGCCACTCCGCCGAGCTGGAGCGCTCGGTCGCGAGCTGGGCCTCCGAGCAGGCCAGGACGGTCGACTACGGACTGCGGATCGCCGCCCAGGAGCAGGTCGGCCTGGCCTACGCGGGCTGGGACCGGCTGCTCACCCGGGTCGCGCTGCCCGCCTGGCGGCTCGGCCGCCACCCGGCCCACCTCAACGCCGGCGTGGTCGCCGCGCTCACCGAGCTGTCCCGGCGCGACCGGCTGGCCGACGGCTACGGCAGCCGGCTCGGCGACCGCCCCGCCTGCGACCTGCTGGAGGAGCCCGGCACCGTCGACCGGGCGGTCTCCCGGCTCGCCGCCGACCTGTTCTTCGGCCGCCCGGCGGCCGGCGCCTGGCGCGAGCTGGAGTGGGCCGACTACCCGGCCGAGGTGGTGGACGCCGGCTGGCGGGCGGGCGCCGCCACCCTGCAGACGGCCCTGGACCGGCTCGCCCCGCAGTCCCGCCCCGGCGCCCCGACCCTCACCCGGCTGCTGGGCCGGCTCGCCGAGGGCGACGGAGAGCTGCTGGCCGCCGCGCTCGCCGCCCAGCTGGCCCGCACCACCGCCCCGGCCCCGCTGCTCGAACCCGACCGCAGCGGCCGCGACCTGCTGGTCGACCACGTCACCGCGATGGTCTGCTGCGCCGCCGTGGACACCGCCGGCGGCGCCCCCGGCCTGGACTGGCTGGACGGGCCGGTGCTGCTGCTCGGCGGGGTGCGCCGCACCGACCTGGCCGGTCCGGTCGCCCAGGCCGTCGAACAGGGCCAGGACGGTCCGCTGCGCGCCTGGCTGGACGCCGCCGACGTCCGTCTTGAGAAACCCGTGCGCCTCTGACGTCCCGGGAGTCACAGGAGGGCGCTCGGCACCACCGCACGCGCCCCCAAAAGGGCCGGCCGCCGGGCGTCTTCGCAGGCCGGAGGCCCCTCCCGGGAGGCGCGCGAGATTCCCCGCACCAATCGCTACCGGAGGGTGACGCTGCGCCAGCAGTCTGTGGTGTATTAGACCGCACGCACATCCGGGGGGCACGTGCCAACCGGGCGGAAGTGCACCTGGGAGGGGCGCGTGGGGACCGAACTCAACCGCCGCTGGGAGTCGGGGACGCACGCCTACAGCGTCTCCGACCCCTTCGGCCAGGGCCCGCTGCCCTGGCTGCGCAGCCCGGACCAGTACCTGGCCGGGGCGGAGGGCGCCGTGCCCTGGTACGTCTCGGTGGGCGCGCCGGGCCAGCAGTCACTGACGGCCGGAGTCCGCAGGAAGCCGTCCGTCGGAACCCCGCAGGGCGCCAACGACGTGGACCAGCAGATCAAGGGCTTCGCCTCGGCCGGGGTGGTCCGCCCCGGCGGCTCGGTGGACTTCCGGGTCACCGTCAACCCGCCCCGCGAGTTCACCGTGAACATCTTCCGGATCGGCCACTACGGCGGCGACGGCGCCCGCCACATGACCTCCAGCCCGTCGATCGCCGGCCTCGCCCAGCCCGCCCCGCTGGTGGTCGACCGGACGGTCTCCTGCCACCACTGGTGGCACTCCTGGCGGCAGCAGATCCCGGCGCACTGGAAGCCCGGCGCCTACGTCGCCGTGCTGACCACCGCGGACATGCTGCACCGCAGCCACATCCCCTTCACCGTCCGGGACTTCGAGGACCGGACGCGCACCGCCGAACTGCTCCTGGTGCTCCCGGACGTGACCTGGCAGGCGTACAACCTCTTCCCCGAGGACGGCCGTACCGGCGCCAGCCTCTACCACGCCTGGGACGGCCGGGGCGGCCTGGTCGGCGAGCCGGAGGCGGCCGTCACCGTCTCCTTCGACCGCCCGCACGCCACCGCCGGACTGCCGCTGCACGTCGGCCACGCGTACGACTTCATCCGCTGGGCCGAGCGCTTCGGCTACGACCTCTCCTACGCCACCGCCACCGACCTGCACGCCGGCCTGGTGGACCCGTCCCGGCACCGGGCGCTGGTCTTCCCCGGCCACGACGAGTACTGGTCCGAGCCGATGCGCCGGGCCGCCGAGCGGGCCAGGGACGGCGGCACCTCGCTGGTGTTCCTCTCCGCCAACACCATGTACTGGCGGGTCGAGCTGACCGCCGCCGCCTCCGGCGAGCCCAACCGGCTGCTCAACTGCCGCAAACGGCAGAAGGTCGGCGCCGGCAGCCCGGCCGCCGGGGCGCCCGGCGCGGCCAGCGCGCTGTGGCGGGACGCCGGGGAGCCCGAGCAGCACCTGCTCGGGGTGCAGTACTCGGGGCGGGTCGCCGCGCCCGTCCCACTGGTCGCCCGGCACACCGCGCACTGGCTCTGGGACGGCACCGGCCTCCAGGAGGGCGACGAGCTGCCCGGGCTGGTCGCCGGCGAGGCCGACCGCTACTACCCCAAGGTGGCGCTGCCCGAACACGTCGAGCGGGTGCTGCTGGCGCACTCGCCGTACCAGGACCCGGCCGGCCGCACCCGCTACCAGGAGACCTCGCTGTACCGCGCGCCCAGCGGCGCGTACGTCTTCGCGGCCGGCACCTTCGCCTGGTCGCCCGCGCTGGGGCGCCCGGGCCTGACCGACGAGCGCATCCAGCGGGCCACCGCCAACCTGCTGGACCGGCTCTGCAAGAACCAGCTGCACTGACCACGGTGGCCGAGAACCGGCGCGCGGCAGCCGAGAACCGGCGCGCGGTGGCCGGAGAACCGGCGTTCCGGCGGGCGTGAAAGACTGCGGGGGCAGTGACCTCCCCTTTCGCGGTGCCCCCGCCCGTGAACGACCCCTGAGGACTGAACACCTTGAGCGGATTTGTCACCAAGCCCGAGCCGGTCCAGGTACCCGGCCTGGTCCACCTGCACACCGGCAAGGTGCGCGACCTCTACCGCACCGGTTCGGGCGAGCTGGTCATGGTGGCCAGCGACCGGACGTCCGCCCACGACTGGGTGCTGCCGAACGAGATCCCGGACAAGGGCCGCATCCTCACCCAGCTGTCGCTGTGGTGGTTCGACCGGATCGCCGACATCGTTCCCAACCACGTGATCTCCACCGAGGTCCCGGCCGGCGCCCCGGCCGACTGGAAGGGCCGCACGCTGGTCTGCCGCAGCCTGGAGATGATCCCGGTCGAGGCGGTCGCCCGCGGCTACCTGGCCGGCTCCGGCCTGGCCGAGTACCAGGAGAGCCGCACGGTCTGCGGCATCGCGCTGCCCGAGGGCCTGGAGAACAGCTCCGAGCTGCCCGCCCCGATCTACACCCCCGCGCTCAAGGCCGAGGTCGGCGAGCACGACGAGAACGTCTCCTACGAGGAGACCGCCCGCCGGATCGGCGCCGAACTCGCCTCGCAGTTGCGCCGCACCACCCTGGACGTCTACGCCCGGGCCCGGGACATCGCCCGCGAGCGCGGCATCATCCTGGCCGACACCAAGTTCGAGTTCGGCCTGCTGGACGGCGAGCTGGTGATCGGCGACGAGGTGCTCACCCCGGACTCCTCCCGCTACTGGCCGGCCGACGAGTACGAGGCGGGCCGCTCGCAGTCGTCCTTCGACAAGCAGCTGATCCGCGACTGGCTGGTCTCCCCGGACTCCGGCTGGGACCGCTACAGCGAGCAGCCGCCGCCGGCGCTGCCGGCCGAGATCGTCGAGCTGACCCGCGCCAAGTACATCGACGTGTACGAGCGGCTGACCGGGACCACCTGGGCCTGACCCGCTCGACCGCCCGCGGGCACGGCCTCAGATCCAGCCGTGCTCGCGGGCGATCCGCACCGCCGCGTGGCGGTTCTCCGCGCCCAGCTTGGTGGCCGCCGAGGACAGGTAGTTGCGCACGGTGCCCTGGGAGAGCGAGGCCCGTTCGGCGATCTCGGCGATCGGGGTGCCGTCGGCGGCCAGCTCCAGGACGTCCGTCTCGCGCGGGGTCAGCGGGGTCTCGCCGGCGCTGATCGCGTCCGCCGCCAGCTCGGGGTCCACGTACCGGCCGCCGGAGCGCACGGTGCGGATGATGCCGGCCAGGTCCGCCGCCGAGACGGTCTTCGGCAGGAAGCCGCGCACCCCGACCTCCAGCGCCCGCTTCAGGTAGCCGGGGCGGCCGTGGCCGGTGACGATCATGCAGCGGCAGTCCGGCAGCGCCAGCCGCAGCTGGGTGGCCACCTCGATGCCGTCCTTGCCCGGCATCTGGAGGTCCAGCACCGCGACGTCCGGGCGGTGGGCCAGCGCCATGGCCACTGCCTCGGTGCCGGAGCCGGCCTGGGCGACCACCTCGATGTCGTCCTCCAGCGAGAGCAGCGCGGCCAGCGCGCCCCGGATCAGGTGCTCGTCGTCGGCGAGCAGGACGCGGACGGGCGCGGCGTTCTCGGTCATCGGGCGGTCTTTCTTCCTCAGCGGGGGAGCGGGACGGTGGCGAGCATCCGGAAGACGCCCGCCTCGGCGGTCGACACGGTCAGTTCGCCGTCGTGGGCGGCGAGCCGCTCGCGCAGTCCGCGCAGCCCGGTGCCGCTGCCCTGGGAGGGGAACGGGATGTCGGGCACCCCGTCATTCTCCAGCTCCAGTACGGCCCGTCCGTCCTCGGTCCGCAGCCGGATCAGGCAGCGGCCGGCCTCGCTGTGCCGCAGCACGTTGGTGGTGGCCTCGCGGATCACCCAGCCGAACACCGACTGGACCGGGCCCGGCAGCCGGTCGGCGTGCTCGCCGAGGTCGATCTCGCAGGAGACGTCGGCCGAGCGCAGCACCGCCCGGGCGCCGATCGCCTCGGCGTGCAGGTCGGCGGTGCGGTAGCCGCGGATGACGTCCCGGACCTCGCGCTGCGACTCCTGGGCGATCTTCTGCACCTCGGCCATCTGGTCGGCGGCCTCCTCGCGCCCCCGGCGGGCGAGCTGGACGGCGAGCTCGCTCTTCAGCGCGATGGTGGTGAGGTTGCGGCCCATCACGTCGTGGAGGTCGCGGGAGAAGCGCAGCCGCTCCTCGGCGACGGCCAGCCGGGACTGGGCCTCGCGGGCGGCGTCCAGCTCCCAGACGATCGAGGTCAGCCAGGCGAAGCTGCGGCAGCTGGGGCCGAGGAAGACCATCCCGACGGTCAGTCCGGTCAGGTAGCCGGCGGTGCCGCCGGGGTCGATCCCGGCGAGTACCGCGGCCGGGTAGACGGCCAGCAGCATGCCCAGCCCGACGGCGGCGGCCCGGCGGGGAGCCAGCGCCACGCACACCGGGCCGTGGGCGAACAGCAGCAGGCTGCTGGTGACGAACAGGGTGAAGGGGAGGCCTCCCGGGCTTTCCGGTCCGCCGTCGGCGGGGCCGAACAGCAGGACGGTCCAGGAGCCCGTCACCGCGAGGCCGACCGAGAGGGCGAGCCAGAGCCGGGGGTCGGTGGGGCGGCCGAGGTAGTGGTCCATCGCGACGCGGTAGGTCCGCAGCAGGACCAGGGTGGTGGCGAGCCCGATCAGCACGGAGATCCGGATCACCGGGATGTTCCCGGCCTGACCGGCGGCGCTCCCGGCGCCGAGCAGGACGCCGGGGAGGACGAACAGCGCCATCAGGTAGAGCGACCAGCGCAGGTACAGCTCGGTGCGCTGGGGTTTGCTCAGGCTGCTCCAGTGCCGATGCGGCGACCGCATTCTCAATTCTTCCGCCCCCAGTTCGACCACGATCCTGCTTCCTGCCTTCATATCAGAGGCCGTACTGGGGGCGTTCCTTCGGATTACCGCTCGATGCTCAGCGGCGCGGCTCCCAGCGGAAGTAGCGCACCGCGCCCCAGACCGCCAGGCCCAGCCAGATCGCCCCGGTGACCAGGTGCGAGCCGGCGGCGCCCCAGGAGCCGGCGAAGCCGGTCGCGGCGGCCGAGCCGTCGGTGCCGAACCAGCCGACGCGGATCAGCTGGAAGGCCGGGGTGGTCGGCAGCAGGCGGCAGATGTCGGCCAGCTGCTTGGGCATGACCTCCAGCGGGATGAACAGCCCGGAGCCGAGCTGCATCACCAGCATGATCGGCAGGGTGGTGATGCCCGCGCTCTCCACGGTCCTGGTGAAGGCGCTGGACAGCGCGGCCAGGGCGATCATGGTGGCCAGCGCCAGGAGCAGGCCGACCAGCATCAGCACCGGGTTGACCGGTACGGCCAGGTGGAGGCCGAGGCTGCCGCCGATCCCGATCAGGGCGGCCATCATCAGGCCGAGCGCGACCGAGGGGACGGCCGTGCCGAGCAGGATCTCGATGTCTCGGGCCTCGCCGGTGCGCAGCCGCTTGAGGACCAGCTCGCCGCGCCGCCCGACGTACGCGGCGGTCAGGTTGTAGTACACGACGAAGGCCAGGATCATCCCGACCGAGCCGTAGACCAGCAGCGAGTCGACGTCCAGTCCGGGGTTGGACTCGGCCTGCTGGGAGAGCACGCCCTTCAGGGTGAAGACCAGGAACAGCGGCAGCGCCAGGGCGGTGAACAGGGCTGTGCGGTTGCGCAGCAGCAGGGTGGCCTCGGCCCGGCCGAGGGCGAGCAGCCGGCGGGCGGCGGTGCTCTGCGGACCGGAGGCGGCGGTGGCGGCGGTGGTGGTCATCGGGCGGATCCGATCAGGCGGCGGCGGGCGGGGCGGTCGGCGGCGGGCGCCTGCGGGGGGTTCTGGTGGGCGGCCTCGGAGGCGATCGCGAGGAAGGCCTCCTCCAGCGAGGCGCTGCGGGCGTCCAGGGCGCCGAGCACGATCCCGTGGTGCCGGGCCCAGCCGAGCAGGTCGGTGAGGGTGTCCTGGAGCGCGAGGGTCTGCACGGTGACCTTGCGGCCGTCGAGCGCGAGTTCGGCCCCGGCCAGGACAGGCAGTGCGGCGCCGGTGAACTCGGGAAGCTCGAAGCCGATCCGGGCGGGCCGGTCGGCGATCACCTCGGCGACGGTGCCCGAGGTGACGACCCGGCCGCCGTGCATGATGGCCAGCCGGTCGGCGAGCTCCTCGGCCTCCTCCAGGTAGTGGGTGGTGAGCAGCACCGTGGTGCCCTGGGCGCGCAGCTCGCGGACCAGCTGCCAGACGGCGGCGCGCGCCTCGGGGTCGAGGCCGGTGCTGGGCTCGTCCAGGAAGAGCACCTCGGGGCGGCCGAGCAGGGCCATCGCGAGGTCCAGCCGGCGCTTCTCGCCGCCGGACAGCTGCTTGACCCGGACGTTCGCGCGGTGGCCGAGGCCGACCAGCTCCAGCGCCTCCGCCACCGGGCGGGCGCCGCTGGTCATCCCGGCCCAGACGCGGCCGGTCTCGGCGGCGGTGAGCTCGCCGGGGAAGCCGCCCTCCTGGAGCATGATGCCGATCCGCGGGCGGACGGCGGCGCGCTCCTTGTGGGGGTCCAGGCCGAGCACCCGGACGGTGCCGCCGGAGGGCGCGGCCAGGCCCTCGATGACCTCCATGGTGGAGGTCTTGCCGGCCCCGTTGGTGCCGAGCAGGGCGAACAGCTCGCCGCGGCGGACGGTCAGGTCGACGCCGCGCACGGCGTGGTACCCGGTGGTACCGCCGCCGTAGTGGCGGTGCAGGTCGGTGACCTCGATCACGTCTTCGCTGGGGCGGGGGGCCCGGCTCGTCTCCATGCCCCAAGCCTTCCGCCGACCGGGCCGCGCGGGCAGTGCGGGCCGTCATGACATCGCGGTGGGGATCCACGGGTCGGCGATGACAAATGTCATGGCCGATATCGCCGGCGCCCGGGGCACCGCCGTGCCGGGGGTGCGGGGAGGAATGCCGAAGGGCCCCCTCAAACGAGGGGGCCCTTCGTATCTGAGCGGACGACGAGATTCGAACTCGCGACCCTCACCTTGGCAAGGTGATGCTCTACCAACTGAGCCACGTCCGCAGGACAAACTATTGAGTTGTGCTGTGCTCGCGCACTGCGAGCGGACGACGAGATTCGAACTCGCGACCCTCACCTTGGCAAGGTGATGCTCTACCAACTGAGCCACGTCCGCATGGTGCCTGGTGGGGCACCCGCCGCCTCTTCGGATCTCTCCGTTGCGGCGACGAGGAATACTCTACAGCATCGTTCGGGGTGGTCGCCCCACCCTTTCGGCCAGGGCGGGCGGGGCGACCGGGGAGCGGACTCCCGCGAGGCTCAGTTCGCCTCGGCGAACGCCTCGTACACGTGCTTGGGGATGCGGCCGCGGGCCGGCAGTTCCATCCCGCGGGACAGGGCCCAGGCGCGGACGGCGGCCGGGTCCGGGGTGAGGGCGGTGCGGCGGAAGGACTTTCCGGTGCGGCTCTGGCGGCGGCCGGCGGCGACGAACGGAGCGAGGGCCTCCCGCAGCTTTTCCGCGTTGTCCACGGACAGGTCGATCTCGTACGACTTCCCGTCGACGCCGAAGTGGACGGTTTCCGCGGCGGAGCCGCCGTCCAGGTCGTCGGAGAGCGTGACAACTACACGCTGTGCCATGGGTGTCAATCCTCTCGGGCAATTCGGCCGCCGGTCCGAGGGGGTACCGGGGCCTGATGTGCACCAACTCGCGCAAGCGCGTACGGGCGGGCCGGACGGCTCGCCTGATACGCAGCACTTGCCGCGACAGGTGGCCCTATTCTGCACCCGAAGGGGGCAGAAATCGAAGAGTCCGGCATTCTTTTCCGGATATTCACGTCTCTTCGCGGGACTCCTGGATACCGATGTGCGGGACGGGCGGTTCTGTCCCCAAGTGCCGTATTCGGGTGTTCTCCGGGCGGGGCCGTTCCGAGTGCCGATTCCACGGAAACCGGCCGGCCCGGGCGGCGGGTGAGGGGTCCGGATCCCTTGTGGCGTAAGGGTCTCGGGTCTACGCGCGTCGCTATCCCCGGCCAGCAATCCTGCCCGAAACCACCGGTAGTCTGGAGTTCCCCCGCCTCACCGAAGACACCACCGGGAGTGCCAGTGGCACGCGTCGTAGTCGACGTCATGCTCAAGCCGGAGATCCTCGACCCCCAGGGACAGGCGGTGCAGCGTGCACTGCCCCGCCTCGGATTCACCGGGATCGCCGACGTCCGCCAGGGCAAGCGTTTCGAGCTGGATGTGGAGGGCCCGGTCGACGACGCGGCGCTCGCCCGTATCCGCGAAGCCGCCGAGACCTTTCTCGCCAACACCGTGATCGAGGACTTCACCGTCCGGGTCGAGGAGGAGGGCAAGTGACCACCCGCGTCGGCGTCGTCACTTTCCCCGGCTCCCTCGACGACCGCGACGCGCAGCGGGCGGTCCGCCTCGCCGGCGCCGAGCCGGTCGCCCTGTGGCACCGTGACAAGGATCTCCACCAGGTCGACGCCGTCGTCCTGCCCGGCGGATTCAGTTACGGCGACTATCTGCGCTGCGGTGCGATCTCCCGCTTCTCGCCGGTGATGGAGACCGTCATCGAGCAGGCGAAGCTCGGAATGCCGGTGCTCGGTATCTGCAACGGCTTCCAGGTGCTCTGCGAATCGCACCTGCTGCCCGGGGCGCTCACCCGGAACGACTCGCTGCACTTCATCTGCCGCGACCAGAAGCTGAGCATCGAGAACGCCGGCACCGCCTGGACCCGGGATTACTCGGTCGGCCAGGAAATCGTCGTCCCGCTGAAGAACGGCGAGGGCCGCTTCGTCGCCGAGGAGCGGGTGCTGGACGAACTGGAGGCGGAGGGCCGGGTCGTCGCCCGTTACCTGGACGTCAACCCGAACGGTTCGTACCGCGACATCGCCGGCATCACCAACGCCGCCGGCAATGTCGTCGGCCTGATGCCGCACCCGGAGCACGCCGTGGAGCCGCTCACCGGCCCGACCACCGAGGGCCTGGGCTTCTTCACTTCCGTCCTGAAGCAGCTGGTGAACGCCTGATGAGCCTCGACACCGTCAAGAACGCCGAGCAGACCCCGGACGCCGCCCAGCCCTGGGCCGAGCTCGGCCTCAAGGAGGACGAGTACGCGCGCATCCGGGAGATCCTCGGCCGCCGCCCGACCGGCGCCGAACTCGCCATGTACTCGGTCATGTGGTCGGAGCACTGTTCGTACAAGAGCAGCAAGGTCCACCTGAAGCAGTTCGGCGAGAAGAAGCCGGATTCGGACGCGATGCTCGTCGGCATCGGCGAGAACGCCGGCGTCGTCGACGTCGGCCAGGGGTACGCGGTCACCTTCAAGGTCGAGTCGCACAACCACCCGTCGTACATCGAGCCCTACCAGGGCGCGGCCACCGGCATCGGCGGCATCGTGCGCGACATCCTGGCGATGGGCGCCCGCCCGGTCGCCGTGATGGACCCGCTGCGCTTCGGTGCGGCCGACCACCCGGACACCCGGCGCGTGCTGCCCGGGATCGTCGCGGGCATCGGCGGCTACGGCAACTGCCTGGGCCTGCCGAACATCGGCGGCGAGGTCGTCTTCGACTCCTGCTACCAGGGCAACCCGCTGGTCAACGCGCTGTGCGTGGGCGTCATGAAGCACGAGGACATCCACCTCGCGCAGGCCTCCGGCGCCGGCAACAAGGTCATCCTGTACGGCGCCCGCACCGGCGGCGACGGCATCGGCGGCGTCTCGGTGCTCGCCTCCGAGACCTTCGACGACAGCAAGCCGGCCAAGCGCCCGGCCGTCCAGGTCGGCGACCCGTTCCAGGAGAAGCTCCTGATCGAGTGCACCCTGGAGATCTTCCGGGAGAAGCTCGTCAAGGGCATCCAGGACCTCGGCGGCGCCGGCCTGTCCTGCGCCACCAGCGAGCTGGCCTCGGCCGGCTCCGGCGGCATGCGGATCGAGCTCGACACCGTGCACCTGCGCGACCACACGCTCTCGCCGGAGGAGATCCTCATGAGCGAGTCGCAGGAGCGCATGTGCGCGATCGTGGAGCCCGACAAGGTCGACCGCTTCCTGGAGATCTGCGAGAAGTGGGACGTCATCGCCAACGTCATCGGTGAGGTGACCGACGGCGAGCGCCTGGAGATCTTCTGGCACGGCGAGCTCGTGGTGGACGTCCCGCCGCGCACCGTCGCCCACGAGGGTCCGACCTACGAGCGCCCGTACGCCCGCCCGAGCTGGCAGGACGCGCTGCAGGCCGACGCCCCGACCGCCGAGCGGCTGGCCCGCCCGACCACCGGCGAGGGCCTCAAGGTCGACCTGCTGAAGGTCGCGAGCCACCCGAACCAGGCCTCCAAGTCCTGGATCACCGACCAGTACGACCGCTACGTGCTCGGCAACACCGTGCTCTCGCACGGCGAGGACTCGGGCATGATCCGGATCGACGACGAGACCAACCTCGGCGTCTCGGTCGCCACCGACGGCAACGGCCGCTTCGCCAAGCTGGACCCGTACACCGGCGCCCAGCTGGCCCTGGCCGAGGCGTACCGCAACGTCGCGGCCGGCGGTGCCAAGCCGCTCGCCGTCTCCGACTGCCTCAACTTCGGCTCCCCCGAGGACCCGGACGTGATGTGGCAGTTCGCCGAGGCCACCCGCGGCCTGGCCGACGCCTGCCTGGTGCTCGGCACCCCGGTCACCGGCGGAAACGTCTCGCTGTACAACCAGACCGGCGAGGTCGCCATCCACCCGACCCCGGTGGTCGCGGTGCTCGGCGTCATCGACGACGTCACCCGGCGCACCCCGCTGGCCTTCGCCGAGGAGGGGCAGCTGCTCTACCTGCTCGGCGACACGGCGGACGAGCTCGGCGGCTCGGCCTGGTCGCAGGCCGTCCACGACCACCTCGGCGGCCTGCCGCCCGCGGTGGACCTGGAGCGCGAGCGGCTGCTCGGCGAGATCCTGATCGCCGCCTCGCGCGACGGCATGATCGACGCCGCGCACGACCTGTCCGACGGCGGTCTCGGTCAGGCGCTGGTGGAGAGCTGCCTCAAGGGCGGCCACGGCGCGCGGATCGTTCTGCCCGAGGGCCAGGACCCGTTCGTCCTGCTGTTCTCGGAGTCGGCCGGCCGCGCCGTCGTGGCGGTGCCGCGCAGCGAGGAGCTCCGGTTCAACGACATGTGCACCGCGCGCGGCCTGCCGGCCACCCGGATCGGTGTCGTGGACGGCGAAAGCCTGGACGTCCAGGGCCTGTTCAGCGTCTCGCTGGCCGAGCTGAAGGACGCCCGCACCGGTGTCATCGAGGCCCTGCTGGCCTGACGCACGGTCGACGAGGGGCGGTTGGTTCTCTGGTGAACCACCCGCCCCTCGGCGTATGTTGACGCCCATGCCTGCCAAGTCCCGTACGTATCAGCCGCAGAAGGTGAGCGCCGCGTTGACGGCGCAGAGCGAGGCGGTGCGCGTGGTCGTGCACCGGCTGACGGAGTCCGATCTGGAACGGCCGACCCGGCTCGGCGCCTGGAGGGTGCGGGAGCTGGTGACCCACCTGAGCCTGGCGCTGAGCCAGCTGTCCGTCGTGCTGGACCTGCCGGAGGTGGACGGGCCGGTGCTCCCGCTGGCCGACTACGCGGCGCTGGCCGGGACGATGGCCGGCTTCGTCGACGCCGCGACCACGGAGCACACGGCGGCCGGGTTCGCCGGCCCGCCCAAGGAGGTGGCCGCCGAGTTCGACCGGTCGCTCGACGCCGTGCTGACCGTGCTCGACCGCCGGGCCGCGGCGGAACCGGAGCGGCGGGTGACCTTCCTGAGCGGTCATCCGATGCTCCTGAGCGACTACCTGGTGACCCGGCTGATCGAGGCCGTGGTGCACGCCGACGACCTGGCCGACGCGCTCGGCCTGGACGACTTCCCGCACGACCGCGAGGCCCTCGCCACCGTCTCCCGGATGCTGGCCGACGCCCTCGCCGGGCAGGTGCCCGGCGGCGCCGTCGAGCTGCGCGTCCCGCCGTTCGCGGTCGTCCAGGCGGTGCCGGGGCCGAAGCACACCCGGGGCACCCCGCCCAACGTGGTGGAGACCGATCCGCTGACCTGGATCCGGCTGGCCACCGGCCGGGCCGACTGGGCGGCGGCGGTGGAGGCGGCCGAGGTGTCCGCCTCGGGGGAGCGCAGCGACCTGCGGGAGTACCTTCCGGTGCTCTGTTAGGGCATGTCTGACAGGACCCGCCCCCGAAGCCGCGGTTCTACGGGACGGACGGCCCGCCCACGTACGTGCCCTGTGCCGAGTACGGCCAGGCGTTGGGCGTGCAGCCCTTGAGGCCGTAGATCTGCTGCATCATCGCGGGGGCGGGCTTGCCCTCGCCCGGGCAGCCCTCGTGCCCGTGGCCGATCCGGTGGCCCACCTCGTGGTTGACGATCAGCGCCCGGTACTCCTCCAGCGGTCCGCTGAACTGCGGTGAACCGGTGTTCCAGCGCTTGGAGTTGACGAGCACCTGGTTGCCGACGTTGCAGTTGACCTCGCCGTGGGTGTCCAGCCCGGAGGCGCCGCAGATCCGGTCCACGGTGGCCGGCGAGGCGATCTTCACGGCGAAGTCGTACGGGCCGTCGGCGACCAGCTGGAAGCCGTTCTTGCGGTCGTTGGTCCAGCCTCGTTTGTCGCCGAGGATGGCGTGGATCTGCGTGGCGGCGGTCGGGGCGTCGATGCCGATGCCGTCCTCGACCTCGACCCGGTAGCGGCGCACGTTGCCGCGTCCGACCGGCTTGGCGGTGGCCGGGGCGACGGCGAAGGTGCCCGCGCCCTTGGTGGGGCCGGGGTCCGGCGCGGCGGGGGCGGGCGGCGGGGTGTCGGCCGGGGTGGGAGCCGGGGGCGGCGCCTGCTCCGCCGTCGGTGCCGCCGTGGTGGCCTGCTCGCCCGGCGGGGCGACCCTCGCCTGGGCGGTCGGGGCGGCGGCCGGGGTGCCCGCTGGGCGGTACAGCATGATCGCCGCGGCCCCCAGGACCACTGCGGAGACCACGAATGCCGTGA
This sequence comes from Kitasatospora sp. NPDC058048, assembly GCF_042885555.1. Taxonomy (NCBI): domain Bacteria; kingdom Bacillati; phylum Actinomycetota; class Actinomycetes; order Kitasatosporales; family Streptomycetaceae; genus Kitasatospora; species Kitasatospora sp. NPDC058048. The sequence goes on from NZ_JBHVRT010000018.1 coordinate 122,653, forward strand.
GCATGCCAGGACCGGGTCCGCGTCGCGGCTTGCGGCGTCGGCGACCGCCCTTCCGGGGCGGTGCGGTGCGCCGGCCGACGGATCGGGCTGCGGACATGATCTTCACAGTGGCAGGCGAACGGGTGAATGTCCACACGCCTCGTCTGTGACTTCGGCGTCGCGGGACGGGCGCCCGCCGGGGACGGCGGTTGACCCCTGCGTCTCGGGTGGCAGACTTCAGGGCATGGCGATTCACAGGAACCTTCTCGACGGTCCCGAACCCACTCTCCTCCCGGAGGAGGAGCGGCCCTACCGGATGCTGGCGGAGGAGTCGGCCTCCCCCACCCAGGTGGCAGCCGAGTTCCCGGTCTTCTGCCTGGCCTGGGCCATGCTCGCCGACGACGCCTACGCGGCCGGCCGGTACGTCGAGTCGTACGCCTACGCCCGTACCGGCTACCACCGCGGCCTGGACGCGCTGCGGCGCAACGGATGGAAGGGCCACGGCCCGGTGCCGTGGGAGCACCGCGGCAACCGCGGTTTCCTGCGCTGCCTGGCGGCGCTCGCCCGGGCGGCCGGCGCGATCAAGGAGACCGAGGAGGAGACCCGCTGCTGGCAGTTCCTGAAGGACAGCAGCGCGGAGGCGTACGCGGAGCTCAAGCAGTAGACACCCCCGGACACACGGGTGCCCCCGGCGGTCTCCGCCGGGGGCACCCGTCCGTCACGTCACGCCCGGGGTACGGCGCTCACGCGGCCGTGGGCCCCGCCTCGGGCGCGGGACTCACTTCAGGCGCTTGCCCGCCGAACGCAGCTGCTCGGCGGCCTCGACCACGCGGGCGGCCATGCCGGCCTCGGCCAGCTTGCCCCAGGTGCGCGGGTCGTAGGTGTTCTTCTTGCCGACCTCGCCGTCGACCTTCAGCACGCCGTCGTAGTTGGCGAACATGTGGCCGGCCACCGGGCGGGTGAAGGCGTACTGGGTGTCGGTGTCCAGGTTCATCTTCACGACGCCGTTCTCCAGCGCGGTGGCGATCTCCTCGGCGCTCGAGCCCGAGCCGCCGTGGAAGACGAAGTCGAACGGGTCGGTCTTGCCGTACTGCTTGCCGATCGCGTCCTGGAGCTCGCGCAGCAGCTCCGGCTTCAGCACGACGTTGCCCGGCTTGTACACGCCGTGCACGTTGCCGAAGGAGGCGGCCAGCAGGTAGCGGCCCTTCTCGCCCAGGCCCAGCGCCTCGGCGGTGCGCACGGCGTCGTTGACGGTGGTGTACAGCTCGTCGTTGATCTCGTGGGTGACGCCGTCCTCCTCGCCGCCGGTCGGGGTGATCTCGACCTCAAGGATGATCTTGGCGGCGGCGGCCTGGGCCAGCAGCTCCTGGGCGATGCCCAGGTTGTCGGAGAGGGTCTCGGCCGAGCCGTCCCACATGTGCGACTGGAACAGCGGGTTCTCGCCCCGGGCCACGCGCTCGGCGGAGACCGCCAGCAGCGGGCGGACGTAGCCGTCCAGCTTGTCCTTCGGGCAGTGGTCGGTGTGCAGCGCGACGGTGACGTCGTACTTGGCGGCGACGATGTGCGCGAACTCGGCGAGCGCGACGGCGCCGGTCACCATGTCCTTGTTGTGCTGGCCGCCCAGGAACTCCGCGCCACCGGTCGAGATCTGGATGATGCCGTCGCTCTCGGCCTCGGCGAAACCACGCAGTGCGGCGTGCAGCGTCTGCGACGACGTGACGTTGATGGCCGGGTAGGCGAACTTGCCCGCCTTGGCCCGGTCCAGCATCTCGTTGTAGACCTCGGGAGTTGCGATGGGCATGCGATCCGCTCCTGTCGGGTTGCGGCGTACGGACGGTGCTGTCCGACGCTGTGTACGCCTTCGTGACGACTCCGTGCCGGCCCGCCGACGCGCGGCGTTGCGGTGTGGCTCTCCGGCACGTTCGCGGCGACCTGCGCGGTACGGCCATGAGGGTGGTGTGCCACCGCGGACCGGACGCCTGTGCCATCTTCCCAGACTCGTGCCCGCGGGTCAGCAGGAGCCCGCCATGCGGAACGTCGCACGACACGGGCGCACGGCGGCCGCGGGCGGCTCCGGCGGGCGGCCGGGGGGCGTCCCCCGCCGGGCGCCGTCGGCACGGTGCGCCCGCGTCGTGGGCACGGTGCGCCCGCGTGGTCGGCACGGTGCGCCCGCTATCCTGCGCCCGTGGACTACAACCAGCTGGCCGTCAACCTGCTTGACGCCAAATCCCTGATCTCGTCCCTCGGCGCCATCGGGCTGATCGCGATCATCTTCGCGGAGACCGGCCTGCTGGTCGGCTTCTTCTTCCCGGGCGACTCGCTGCTGATCCTCGCGGGTGTCGCCGCCTCGAACGCGGCCTCCTCGGTGCTCGGCGACGGTGCCAAGCTGCCGATCGCCGTGCTGCTGATCGGCTGCCCGATCGCGGCGATCGCCGGCGCCCAGCTCGGGCACCTGATCGGCGCCAAGGTCGGGCCGAAGATGTTCGACAAGCCCGATTCGAAGATCTTCCGACGCGACTACGTGGTGAAGGCGGAGGAGTACTTCAACAAGTTCGGCTCCGGCAAGGCCGTGGTGCTGGCCCGCTTCATGCCGATCATCCGCACCTTCCTGAACCCGGTCGCCGGCACCCTGGAGATGCCCGCCCGGACCTTCTTCCTCTGGAACGTGATCGGCGGCGTGCTGTGGACCGAGTCCATGCTGCTGATCGGCTACTTCTTCGGCGACGCGCTCGCCCCGGTGATCGACAAGTACCTGATCCCGGCGGTGCTGCTGATCGTCCTGCTGTCGATCTCGCCGATCCTGGTCGAGATCATGCGCGAGCGGAAGAAGAAGCGGGCCGGCGTCGTGGCCGAGGTCGACGACGAGAGCCAGGTCCAGGCCGGCGGCGGTCGGCACCGGCGGGGCTGAGCGCCCGGAACCCCGGACACGGCGAGGGCCGGTGCTGTTTCACGTGAAACAGCACCGGCCCTCAGTCGTTCGTCGTACCGGACGGGATCAGAGACCCAGGTCGTCCAGGGTGTAGGCGGTCACGTACTCCAGGCCCTGGGCCTCCACGGCGGCCGCGCCGCCGCGCTCCACGATCACCGCGACGCCGACCACCTCGGCGCCCGCCTCGCGCAGCGCCTCCACGGCGGTCAGCACCGAGCCGCCGGTGGTGGAGGTGTCTTCGACGGCCAGCACCCGGCGGCCCTTGACCTCCGGGCCCTCGATCCGGCGCTGGAGGCCGTGCGCCTTGCCCGTCTTGCGGACCACGAAGGCGTCCAGCTGCTGCCCGCGCGCGGCGGCGGCGTGCAGCATCGAGGCGGCCACCGGGTCGGCACCCAGGGTCAGGCCGCCGACGGCGTCGTAGTCCAGGTGCGAGGTCGCGTCCAGCATCACCCGGCCGACCAGCGGGGCGGCCACGCCGTCCAGCGTGATCCGGCGCAGGTCGACGTAGTAGTCGGCCTCCTTGCCGGAGGAGAGGGTGACCTTGCCGTGCACGACGGCCTTGTCCTTGATCTGTGCCAGCAGGGCGTCGCGGTCGTTGCTCATGAGCGTTCAGTCTAGGCCCTGACGGTTCCCGCGGCGCTCCGGGCTCAGCGCCGGCGCAGCGCCCTGACCAGCACCACGGCGCCACCCAGCAGGGCCACCGAGCCGCCGATCACCCACGGCACCGCGCTGCGGCCGCCGGTGCCCGGCACCACGATCCCGCCGACCTCGCCGCCCCAGCGGGACGCCGCCCGGGCCCGCGCGCTGCGGGCGGGCAGCGCCGGGGCGTACGGGCCGCGCGGCGGGGCGTGGTCCACCTCCTCGGCGGACCGGCCGACGATGCTGCGGCGCACCGGGCCGCTGAGCACCGGCTCCTCCTCGTACGCGAAGAGCGGCTCGGCGGGGATCTCCTCGGCGACGCCGTCCTGCTCGGCGGAGCCGTCCGCGGCCCCGTCCTCGACGTCGTCCTCCTCGTCCTCGTCGTCGGCGGAGCCGGTGGGCAGGCCGAAGCGCTCGGCGTCGGCGTCGGAGAAGGCGATCAGGTCGGAGAGATCGTCGTCCAGGTCGTCGCCGGGCTGGTCCTGGCGGTCCTCGATGAAGACCACACCGGCGTCGGCCCCGGCGTTCCCGGACCCGTCCTGCTCGGCGTCCTCCTCCTGGTCCTGGTCCTGGTCCTGCGGCTGCTCGCCCTCCGGGGCGACCAGCGCGGCGGCGAACCGGTCCAGCAGGCGGCGGCCGGTGGCGTCGAGGGTCTCCTCGTCGAACTCGGTCAGCCGGCCGGTGGCGCTCAGGTCGCCGGTGAAGCGGATCACCGCGGTGCCGTCCTCGGCGCCGTCCGCGACGCTGACCCGGACGGTGGCGGTCACCTCACCGGTGCCCCGGGCCTCCTCGCCCTCGGCGAGCACGGTCAGCACGCCCTCCCGGCCCCCGATCAGCGACAGCACGCCCTTGTACGTGATCGTGGAGCCGCCGATCCGCAGCTTCAGCCGGCCGCCGATCTCCTCGGCCGCACCGGCGCCGACCGCGGCCGGCTCGGTGCTCAGCCCCGGCACACTCCGCGCCAGCAGCGCCGGATCCTGCAAGGCCTGCCGGACCGGCTCGGCGGACAACGGGACGAGAACCTCATGCTCCATGTCACGGAGCCTACCGACTGGGCCGCGCCCGGTCCCTACCCACCACCACCGGATTTTCCCCGCCCCACCTGTTCCCTTGGCCGTCGCACCATCGCCGCGGCCGCCCGCACGGCCGCCCGCACGGGCACCCGCCCCGGCCCGCCACGGGCGTGGGCCGGGGCTTCCGAGAAGAGGGTTCCCCGGGGCGGCCTCGGCGGGGGCCGGGCGGCCTCAGCGGGGACCGAGGAGGGTGAGGGCCGCCGGCGGGTGGGCCGGGCGGAGGGCGGTGAGGCGGGCGGTGGTGGCGTGGAGGACGTCGGGGGTGAGGGCGCGGGGCGACGGGGCGTCGGGGGCGAGGGTGAGCGGGGGCCGGGTGGCGGCGGCGAGGAGGAAGTTCTGGGGGTCGTCCGGCGGGCCGGGGCGGCAGGTGGCGGTGGCGCTGCCCGGGACGGCGTACGGGGCGGTCTGCAGGCCCGTCGTCCGCAGACCGGACTCGATCTGCCAGAGGCCGTCCAGGTCGTTCCCGGCGCGGACGGCGATCCGGCCGCCGGGGGAGAGCAGCCGTGCGGCGAGGCCGTAGAACTCCTGGGAGTGGAACTTGACCGGCCCGCCGTCGGCCGGTGCCGGGAGGTCGGCGAGCACCACGTCGTACGGTCCGTCCCCGCCGGGGGCGCCGGCGCCGCGCAGCCAGGCCAGCGGGTCGGCCGCGGTGGTGCGGACCCGGGGGTCGTCCAGCGAGCGGCCGCCGAGGGCGGCGAGCCCGGGGTCGGTGCGGGCGAGCCGGGGGAGGGCGGGGTCGGCGTCGACCAGCCGGACGGTGCGCACGCCCCGGTGCCGCAGCACCTCCCGCAGGGCGAGCCCGTCGCCGCCGCCGAGCAGCAGGACGCGGGCGTCCGGGCCGGCCGCCATGGCGGGGTGGACCAGGCCCTCGCTGCTCCGGTACTCGTCCGGTCCGCAGACCGCGAGCCGGCCGTCCAGGTAGAGCCGCAGGGGGCCCTCGGCGGGGCCGGTGAGCACGATCTCCTGGGACCGGCTGCGGGTGGCGTAGCGGACCTGGTCGCCGTACAGGGCGTGCCGGGCGGCGCGCTCGACGGCGTCGGAGCCGGCCGCGGCCGTCGCGAGCAGGGCGAGGACCAGCAGGCAGCCGCCCCAGAGCAGTCGTCGGATCCGGGGGGCGGGTTCCTCGCGGAACAGCCAGAGCACCACGGCCGCCCCGGCGACGGCGTTGACGGCGCCGGTGAGCAGGGCGCCGTCGCCCGGTCCGAGGGCGGGCAGGATCAGGAACGGGAAGGCGAGGCCGCCGATCAGCGCGCCCACGTAGTCGGCGGCGAACAGGTCGGCGACGGCGCGTCCGGCGTCCTCGCGCCGGATCCGTTGGATGAGGGTCATCAGCAGGGGGATCTCGGCGCCGATCAGGATGCCGATCAGGCAGGTGAGGCCGACCATGGCGGCCTGGTAGCGGCCGATCCAGGCCCAGCAGGAGTAGAGCGCGAGGACGGAGAGTCCGCCGGTGAGCGCGAGCGCGCACTCGACGAGGGCGAAGGCGGTGGCGGGCCGGCTGGTGAACCGTTTGGCGAGCAGTGAGCCGAGGCCCATCGCGAACACCATGACGGAGAGCACGACGGAGGTTTGGGTGACCGTGTCCCCGAGCAGGTAGTCGCCGAGCGCCACGAGTTCGAGCTCGTAGACGAGTCCGCAGGCCGCGCAGACGAACGCGGCCAGCAGGACGGTCAGGCGGGCGAGCCGGGGGCTGGAGCGCAGCCGGGACCGACGGCGGGCGGGCGGGAGTGGGGCGAGGCCTCGCCCGGGCCGGGGTGGGGCGCCGTCGTCGAGGTCCACTCGCGGGCGTGCGGGCGGACCGGTCGGATGGTTGATCACGAACAAACGCTAGGGGACGTGCGGGACGGATGGATGCGCCCATCCGACGGACAGTGGGCGACGTCGGATTGACGAACCGTTCCTGCGTACGATTCGTAGGCCTGGGTCGGGCGGCCTACGGCCGGATCGGTGTTCCGGTCCGGACTTCCGGCGGTCATGCCCCGGCCACCCCGGTCACCACCAGCGAGGAGCGGGTGCACACCAGTTGCCCCTCCTGCGGGTAGGCGTGCCAGGTGCGCCAGAGCAGCCGGTCCGCGCCGCCCTGGGTGACCAGCGCGGTGAAGGCGCTCGGGTCGCCCGGGAAGACCCCGGCGAGGCCCCGCGGGTGCCCCTCGACGAGGGCCAGCAGCTCCTGGGCGCGGGCCGCGAAGTCGTGCGGCGGCAGCGCCTCGATCCGGGCCGCGAACTCGTACTCCCAGCCGCCGACCTGCTTGGCCACCCGGGCCGGCAGCGGGGTGCGGCGGCCGGGCAGGCAGGCGACGGTCTCCAGGCACTGGCCGGGGCCCGCGTCGATCACCACCTGGTGGGAGGCGCCCAGCAGGCGCAGCTGGAGGGTGCCGGGCGTGCCCGGGTGGCCGCCCCCGTCGAGTCTCAGGTCGCGGACGGCGAGAGCGGGCAGCGGGTCGCCGCCGAGGCACCAGGCGAGGTCACCCGCCCGGGTGTCCGTGTAGGAGGTCTGCAGTGTGGTGAGCATGCTCGGCTCCGCGTTTCAGCTCCGTGCGCGCCCGCCGAGCAGCATCGAGTAGGCCTAGGCGATGGCGAGGCTGTTCGTGGCTGTGCGGCCCTGGGCGCGGCCGACCGTGGAAGGAAGGATTCCGGCTGGAGATTCAGCAGCAGAGAAGCACGAATACGCCGGGTCCGCCGGTGATTTACCCAACTTTGTCAAGCATTCACCGTTTCGAGCACACCTGCTTCCCGGCTCTGATCGAGCCCGTGTACGAGTCTGCACAGCGCGCGCCCCTATCACCGGATCGTGCGCCGTGCGCGCCGGGTGTGCGCTGTCCGGGTGCATCACACACCGCCGCCCTCCAGGCGCGGGGCGTGGAGGGCGGCGGGGAGTGCCCGGATGCTCGGAAGGATTGCCGCAATGGTGGCAAACAAGCAAGCCGATCAAGGAAGTTGATGATCCATCAGTACTGGTGTCGGATCACGGGCATCCCTGTTCGAAGGGCGCGAAAGGGGGCGTGCGGCCCCTCACAGGCGCCGCAGGCGGGTGACGGCCTCCTGGAGGACCTCGTCCTTTTTGCAGAAAGTGAAGCGGACCAGGCTACGGCCGGCCTCCACGTCGTCGTAGAACACCGCGTTCGGGATGGCGACGACACCGCAACGTCCGGGCAGCGCACGGCAGAAGTCGATGCCGTTCTTCTCGCCGAGCGGCGTGATGTCGGTGGTGACGAAGTACGTGCCCTCGGGGGTGAAGGCCCGGAAGCCGGCCGCGGTGAGACCGCCGAGCAGCAGGTCGCGCTTGCGCAGCAGATCGGCGCGGAGGGTGTCGAAGTACGTGTCGGGCAGCCGCAGGGCCTCGGCGACGGCGTACTGGAAGGGGCCGGCGCTGACGTAGGTGAGGTACTGCTTCGCGGTGCGCACGGCCGCGACCAGGTCCGGACTCGCGGTGACCCAGCCGACCTTCCAGCCGGTGAAGGAGAAGGTCTTGCCGGCGGAGGAGATGGTGACGGTGCGTTCGCGCATGCCGGGCAGGGCCGCGAGGGGGTGGTGGACGGCGCCGAAGACCAGGTGCTCGTAGACCTCGTCGGTGACGACCAGCAGGTCGTGCTCGACGGCGAGCGCGGCGACGGCGGCGAGCTCCTCGGCGGTGAGGACGGTGCCGGTGGGGTTGTGCGGGGTGTTGATCAGCAGCAGCCGGGTGCGCGGGGTGATCAGGGCGCGCAGCTCGTCCAGGTCGGGGCGGAAGGCCGGGGCCCGCAGGGTGAGCGGAACCCGGGTGGCGCCGGCCATCGCGATGCAGGCGGCGTAGGAGTCGTAGAAGGGTTCGAGGGCGATCACCTCGTCGCCGGGCTCCAGCAGGGCCAGCAGGGTGGCGGCGATGGCCTCGGTGGCGCCGGCGGTGACCAGCACCTCGGTGTCCGGGTCGTACGCGAGGCCGCGGAAGCGCTGCTGGTGCTCGGCGATCGCGGTACGCAGCTCGGGGATGCCGGGGCCGGGCGGGTACTGGTTGCCCCGGCCGTCGCGCAGGGCCCGTACGGCCGCCTCGCGGACCTCCTCGGGCCCGTCGGTGTCGGGGAATCCCTGGCCGAGGTTGATCGATCCGGTGGCCGTGGCCAGGGCCGACATCTCGGCGAAGATCGTCGTGCCCATCCCGGTCAGTCGGCGGTTCAGCAGCGGCCTGGTACCCATCGGTGGCTCCTCACGGCTCGTCGTCAGGGCCATCCTGGGTCAGCCGGGGGCCGGGGACAAGAACGGCCCACCACCGGCGCGGAGGGCGGTGGCGGGCCGGACCGGAGTACCGGGACGGGATTAGGGCGTGTCTGACAATTCCCGCCGGGTGCGCGACGCCGGGGCACGCACCTCGCCGCGTTGTCGTCGGTCGCCAATGCTCCGCAGTGGCTCCCTCCTCCGCCTTGCGATGCACGCACCCCAACGCCGCGCCCTGATCCGACTCGAATGGTCAGACACGTCCTAGGCCTCGTCGGTGCCCTCGGTGTCCTCGCCGTCCTCGCCCTCGATCTCGTTCTGGAGGCCGAGGCGCTCGACGATCCACTGCTCGAAGCCGACCGCGGCCTGGGTCCAGTTGGCGGTGGTGGTGACGAAGTAGTCCAGGTTGACGCCGGTGCCGACGATCATCTGGGCCTCGCCGATCAGGCGGACCACGCCGTCCTCGTGGGTGTGGGTGTAGACCTTGGGCCAGAGGGTCTCGCGGTTCCACTCGTCGATCAGGTCGAGGATCTCGCCCTTCTTCTCCAGCGGGTAGGCGCGGTCGTAGAAGGCGCGCACCGCGAAGAGCTCCTTCTGCTCGCCGCGGAACATGTAGTAGACGCGGAAGCCCTCCCAGGGGGCGGTGAGGTCGCCCTCCTCGTCCACGACGTGCTTGAGCTGCATCTGGTCCAGCAGCTGGGTGACCAGGGCCTGGTCCGGGACGACGATCGGCGGCGGGCCGGCCGGCCGCCCGCCCTGGCCGCCGGGCTGGCCGCCCTGGGGAACGCCGAAGGACGGGATGGACGACGGGTCGATGCTCATGGGGGTCCTCTTCCTCAGTGCACGTGGTGGCCGGCAATGAGAGGCCGCCCTTTCCACCTCCCATCCTGCCTCATCCGGGGCTCCGCTCACAGGGGCGGCCGAGGGGCGCGTCGATCTTCGTCGGGCGTTCTTCCCGCCGTCGTCCGGCGGCTCCGGCGGCGGTGGGAAGGGTGTCGGTCACCGAGGGTGTGCGGGGCTCGGGCCGGGGGTGGGAACCCCGGTGGGGTGTGGGCCCGCGGAGGGGCGCGCGTGAGCCACGTCACGCGCCCGGCGCGCTGGTTCGGCTGCCGTCCCGGCCGGTTGCGGTTAGCGTGCGACGGAACTTGCTTCGATCAAATCCCGGCCCGGCCGGGGGAGTTGAGCTGTCCTGAGGTGGGCTGTCCGGAATTGAGGGGGGAACAGGAGTGGGTGGAGCGGCGACGGGGGACGGCGCGACGCTCGGGGCGCTGCTGCGGAGCATCCGGCTGGACCGGGGCATGACGCAGGAGCAGCTGGGCGAGGCGACCGGGCTGAGCGTGCGGTCGATCCGGGACCTGGAGCGGGGGGTGTCCTGTCCGCGGGTGTCCACGCTCAGGCTGCTGACCCAGGCCTGGAGCCTGCCCGACGTCCAGGTGGCCGAGCTGCACCGGCTGGCGCGCAGCCGGCGGGACCGGACGCGGCGGCTGCTGCGACAGGCGGCGGCGGAGTGACGGCGGCGCGGTGACGGCGGCCGCCCCGGCGGCCGGGACGGCCCCGGTGCGGCCCGCGGGCGCGGAACGGGCCGCCCCCGCCGCCGGAGCGGAGGGGCGGCCCGGGTGCCGGACGCCGGCGGTGCTACTTCTCCAGCGGCCCCCGGCCGCGGACGGTCAGGCGGTCGCCCGCCTCGTCCTGCTCGACCAGGACGGTGTCCCCGTCGTGCACCGCGCCGGACAGGATCGCCCGGGCCAGCTGGTCGCCGATCGCGGACTGCACCAGCCGGCGCAGCGGGCGGGCGCCGTACGCCGGGTCGTAGCCGGTGAGCGCCAGCCAGTCGCGGGCGGCCGCGGAGACCTCCAGGGTGAGCCGCCGCTCCCGCAGCCGCTCGCCCAGGCGGGCCACCTGGAGGTCGACGATCCGGCTCAGCTCGCCGGTGCCCAGCGGCTCGAAGACCACGATGTCGTCCAGCCGGTTGAGGAACTCCGGCTTGAACGCGGACCGGACGGCGCCCAGCACCAGCTCCCGCTTGCGTTCCTCCGGGGTGGCCGGGTCCACCAGGTACTGGCTGCCCAGGTTGGAGGTGAGGATCAGGATGGCGTTGCGGAAGTCCACCGTGCGGCCCTGCCCGTCGGTGAGCCGCCCGTCGTCCAGCACCTGGAGCAGGACGTCGAAGACCTCCGGGTGTGCCTTCTCCACCTCGTCCAGCAGCACCACGCTGTACGGGCGGCGGCGGACGGCCTCGGTGAGCTGGCCGCCCTCCTCGTAGCCGACGTACCCGGGCGGGGCGCCGACCAGACGGGAGACCGAGTGCTTCTCGCCGTACTCGCTCATGTCGATCCGGACCATCGCCCGCTCGTCGTCGAACAGGAAGTCGGCCAGGGCCTTGGCGAGTTCGGTCTTGCCGACACCGGTCGGGCCGAGGAACAGGAAGGAGCCGGTCGGGCGGTCCGGGTCGGCGACGCCGGAGCGGGTGCGCCGCACCGCGTCCGAGACGGCCTGCACCGCCTCCTGCTGGCCGATCAGGCGCCGGCCCAACTCCTCCTCCATACGCAGGAGTTTGGCGCTCTCGCCCTCCAGCAGCCGGCCGGCCGGGATGCCCGTCCAGGAGGCGACCACGTCGGCCACGTCGTCCGGGCCGACCTCCTCCTTGACCATCGAGGTCGAGGTGTCCTGGTCCGCGGCGCGCTCCTGGGCCTCGGTGAGCTCCGCCTCGGCGGCCGGGATCCCGGCGTACATCAGCTTGGACGCGCGCTCGAAGTCCCCGTCGCGCTGGGCGCGTTCGAGCGCGCCGTGCAGGTCGTCCAGCCGCTCCTTGAGCTCGCCGACCCGGTTGAGGCTCTTCTTCTCCTGCTCCCAGCGCGCCGTCAGCACGCTCAACTGCTCGTTCCGGTCGGCGAGGTCGCGCCGCAGCCGGGCCAGCCGGTCCACCGAGGCCGGGTCGGACTCCTTCTCGAGGGCCAGTTCCTCCATCCGCAACCGGTCCACGGAGCGCTGGAGTTCGTCGATCTCGACCGGGGAGGAGTCGATCTCCATCCGCAGCCGGGAGGCCGCCTCGTCGACCAGGTCGATCGCCTTGTCGGGCAGGAAGCGGGAGGTGATGTAGCGGTTGGACAGGGTGGCCGCGGCGACCAGGGCGGCGTCCGAGATCTGCACCTTGTGGTGCGCCTCGTACCGGCCCTTGAGGCCGCGCAGGATGGCGATCGAGTCCTCCACGCTGGGCTCGCCGACCAGCACCTGCTGGAAGCGGCGCTCCAGGGCCGGGTCCTTCTCGATCCGCTCGCGGTACTCGTCCAGCGTGGTGGCGCCGACCATCCGCAGCTCGCCGCGGGCCAGCATCGGCTTGAGCATGTTGCCCGCGTCCATCGCGGAGTCGCCGCCGGCGCCCGCGCCGACCATGGTGTGGAGCTCGTCGATGAAGGTGACGACCTGGCCGTCGGAGGCCTTGATGTCGTTCAGGACGGCCTTCAGCCGCTCCTCGAACTCGCCGCGGAACTTGGCGCCCGCGACCATCGCGCTGAGGTCCAGTGCGACCAGCCGCTTGCCGCGCAGCGACTCCGGCACGTCGCCGGCCACGATGCGCTGGGCCAGGCCCTCGACCACGGCGGTCTTGCCGACGCCCGGCTCGCCGATCAGCACCGGGTTGTTCTTCGTCCGGCGGGAGAGCACCTGGACCACCCGGCGGATCTCGTGGTCGCGGCCGATCACCGGGTCGAGCTTGCCGTCCCGAGCGGCCTGGGTGAGGTCGGTGCCGTACTTCTCCAGCGCCTTGTAGGTGCCCTCCGGGTCCGGTGAGGTGACCCGGCCGCTGCCCCGGACCTCCTTGAACGCGGCGAGCAGCGCCTTCGGCGCGGCGCCCTGGTGCGCCAGCAGATCGGCCACCTGGCCGCCCTCGGCGGCCAGGCCGACCATCAGGTGCTCGGTGGAGACGTACTGGTCGTCCAGGTCGTTCGCGCGCCTGCCGGCCTCGGTGAGCACCGCGACGGTGTCCCGGGCGAGCTGGGGCGCGGCGACCGTCGAGCCCATCGCGCTGGGCAGCGCGGCCGCCTGGCGGCGGGCCTCGGCGTCGACCCGGGCGACGTCGGCCCCGACCGCCTCCAGCAGGGGCCGGGCGATGCCCTCGGGCTGCTCCAGCAGGGCGATCAGGATGTGCACCGGCCTGACGTCCGGGTTGCCGGCCGTGCCCGCCTGCCGGATGGCGGCGGACAGGGCGTCCTGGGTCTTGGTGGTGAACTTGCTGGCGTCCACTGCTGGGGGGTCCTCCCTCGTCGTCCTTCACTACTGCTGCGTACAGCATGCACTAAGTTGAGTCTATTCCGCTCAACTTTCTCCTCTTCGGTCCTCGTCCCAACTTCTCGGTGAACGTTTGACCGACCGCCGGGTCAGCCCCAGCAGCTCCCGGGCCGGACCGCCCGGCCGCTGCCCGGCCGGCCAGACCGCGCGCAGCGGCCGCCGCAGGTCCAGCTCCGCCACCAGCGGCACCTCGACCAGCCGCCGGGTGGCCAGCTCCTCCGTCACCGCCAGCTCACTCAGGCAGACCGGCCCCGCCCCGGTCATCGCCGCCGCCTTCAGCGCGGTGGACGAGGCCAGCTCCATCCGGGGCCGCGCCACGCCCCCGTACGGCCGCAAGGCCATCTCCAGCACCTCCCGGGTGCCCGAGCCGGGCTCGCGCAGCGCCAGCGGGGTGGCCGCCAGCTCGGCCCCGGTCAGCGGGGCGCGGCGGCGCGCCCACGGGTGCCCGGGCGCCACCACGACCACCAGCCGGTCGGCGGCCACCACCACGCCGGCCAGCCCGGGCGGGGTGGTGGGGCCCTCGACGAAGCCGAGGTCGGCGTCCCCGTCCAGGACGTGCCCGGCGACCTCCGCCGAGTTCGCCGTCCGCAGCGTCACCGCCGTCCCCGGGCTGGCCTCGGCCAGGCCCAGCAGCCAGCCGGGCATCAGGTACTCGGCGACCGTCAGACTGGCCACCACCCGCAGCTTGGCGTCCCGCCGCTCGCGCAGCGCGTCGATCCCGGCGTCCAGCGCCTGCGCCGCCTCCACCACCTGCCGGGCCCACTCGACCACCAGCCGGCCCGCCTCGGTCGGCCGGCTGCCCCGGGGCGAGCGGTCCAGCAGCGGGACGCCGACCTGCCGCTCCATGCCCTTGATCCGGGCACTGGCGGTGGGCTGGGTGACACCCAGCTCTGCCGCCGCCCGTCCGACACTGCCCAGCCGGGCCACCGCGAGCAGCAGTTCCAGGGCGCCGAGTTCGGGGACGTGCGGGGAGAGGGCCATAGGTTCAGGCTATGCCCCCATAGAAGCCCCGGCGCTACCGGCCGCCCGGCCTTCGGGCGACGGTGGGGACATGTCCACTTTGGCCGGTATCCGCCCCCTCGCCCACCCCGCCGTCCGCCGCCGGCCCGACCTCGCCCAACTCGGCCCCAACTGGTACGCCGCCGTGATGGGCACCGCGATCCTGGCGAACGGCGCCGCCGTGCTGCCGGTGCGGCCGCCCGGGCTGACCGCCTTCGGCGAGGTGATGTGGGCGCTCGCGCTGGCCGCCCTGCTGGTGCTGGCCGGGGCCCGGCTGGTCCACCTGACCCGGCACCGCGAGGCGGCCCGCGCCCAGCTGCTGGACAACCCGGCCACCGCGGTCTTCTACGGCTGCCCGCCGATGGCGCTGCTGGCGGTCGGGCTGGGCACCCTGCTGCTCGGCTCCCGGGTCATCGGCACCGGCCCGGCGGTCGCCCTGGACGCGGTGCTGTGGACCCTCGGAACCCTGTACGCGCTGGCCGTGGCCGGCGGCATCCCGTACCTGATGATCACCCGGCACCGGCTCTCCGCCCTGGAGGCCAACCCGACCTGGCTGCTGCCCGTGGTCGCCCCGCTGGTCGCCTCCGCCTGCGGCCCCGCGCTCGTCCCCCACCTGCCGGCCGGGACGGCCCAGCAGGCCATGCTGTACGGCTGCTGGGCGCTGTTCGGGATCGGCCTGCTGGCCACCCTGGTGCTGCTGCCGGTGGTGTTCACCGGGCTGCTCCACAGCAAACTGCCCGCCCTGGCGCTCACCCCCTCGCTGTTCCTGGTGCTCGGCCCGCTCGGCCAGTCCGTCACCGCGGTCCACCAGCTCGCCGACGCCGCCCGCCCGGTGCTGCCCGCGCTGGCGCCCGCCATGGTCGACCTCGCCGAGCTGTACGGCGTGGCGGTGATCGGCGTCGCCATGCTCTGGCTGGCCGTCGCGCTCACCGCCAACCTGCGGGCCCGGCGGGCCGGGATGCCGTTCGCGATGACCTGGTGGGCGTACACCTTCCCGGTCGGCACCTGCGTCACCGGAGCCTCCGCGCTCGCCCGGCACACCGGCTTCGGGGGCTTCAGCGGCCTGGCCGTCGGCCTGTACCTGCTGCTGGCGCTCGCCTGGGTGCTCGCCGCGGGCGGCACCGCCGCCGGGCTGGCACGGGGCCGGCTGCTGGCCCGCTGAGGCGGCGCCGGACCCCCGGGCCTGCGTGAACACGCAGCTCAGGAGCGCGCGGCCGGTGCAGGAACGCGCACGGCCGGGCAACGGCGCTGCCGGGTGGTGCCGACGCCCCGGCCCGCCCCGGTTCCACCGGAATCCACCCGGCCGTCCGGACCGTCGCGCCCGCGGCCGGATGCAGGTAGCTGCAATTGCGCGAACATGCACTCGGGCGGCACTTGTTCACCGGCCGTCACGCTGTGAGGGTGGAGACGCGCCAAGTCGTCCGGGCAACCGCAGCCCGATGGTGGCGACACGCTCTTCGATGCTGACCGCAGGTGCGACATCCCGCGCCGGTGGAACGGGGGGGAAGAGCGCCGGGCCGGGGTCCATGTGTGGTGATGGCCCCCGGACCGGATCCCGTCGAGGCGTTGCTGCTCCGCCTCGACGGGAGCGCCTTGACTGGCGTACCGATGGCGGCCCCCGGACGACCCGGCGTGCGACGGCACCCGGACCCGGGGTCCGCCGTCCCACCCGGTACCGTGACCGCCTGATCCATGATCACGCCGTACCGGCCCACCGGTACCGTGAGCCCGCCGGGCCCACCGGTGCCACGGCTCGTGCGGCGGGGAGCACGGGCAGACCAGGGGAGAGGCGTTCGGCAGGGAGAGTGCGACGTGACGGCGGAACCGGCGGTCACACCGCACCACGGGCCCGTGGGCGAGGAGCCCGACGAGGCCGCCCGGCAGCTCTACCTGGCCATCATCGCCGAGGGCGGCCGCGTCCCCACCGGCGAGGTCGCCGACGTCGACCGGGGAGCGCTCCAACAACTCATCGACATCGGCCTGTTGATGGTCAACCGGATGGACCGCTGCTACACCGCGGTCAGCCCGCGCTCGGTCAGCGACCGCCTCGGCGCCGAACTGCGCAGCGAGGCCACCCGGCTGCTGGTCCGCGCGGAGAACCTCCCGGGCGCCCTGGACGGCCTCACCCGGGCCTACGACGCGATGCCCCGCCCGACCGACCGGGCCGGCGGCGCCGTCCACGTCGAGGGGCACGTCCACATCCGCCAGCGGATCTCCCAGCTGGTCTCCGACTGCCGCTCCGAGGTCCTCACCGCCCAGCCCGGCCACCGGCCCGCCGACACCCTCCAGGTCGCCCTCCTCCAGGACGTCCAACTGCTCCAGCGCGGCTGCTCGCTGCGCACCATCTACCAGCCGGTCGCGCTCGCCGACCCGCCCGCCCTCGCCTACGCCGAGGAGGTCATCCGGCACGGCTCGCTCATCCGGGTGCTCGACGAGCCCTTCCAGCGGCTGATCGTCTTCGACCGCTCCGTCGCCGTGATCTCCGCCAACGACGACAACAGCACCGCCGCCTTCATCACCGACCCGGCCACCATCACCTACCTGGTCGGCACCTTCGAACGCGACTGGGCGCGCGCCGACACCGCCGAGGCCGCCGCCCTCGGCCAGGCACCCGCCCGCACCGTCCCCGACCGGGTCGGAAGGCTGCTCGCCCGCGGCCTCACCCAGCGCGCCGTCGCCACCCGGCTGGGCCTGAGCGAACGCACCGTCGCCGCCCACATCTCCCGGCTGCGCGACCGCTACGGCGCGCAGACCCTCTTCCAGCTCGGCTGGCTGATGCGGGGCGCCCGCGATGACCGATGAGCCGGGCCCGGCCGAGCGGGCCCTCTACCTCGCCGCCGTCCGGGCCGGCGGCCGGCTGCGCCCAGAGGACCTCGCCCCCGCCGACCGGCCCACCCTGGCCGCCCTCGTCGCCCGCGGCCTGCTCACCCCCACCGCCACCGGCTGGACCGCCGCCAGCCCGCGCGCCCTCGGCGACCGGATCGGCCTGGAACTGCGCACCCGCGCCGTCCGCCTGCTGCGGCACGCCGAGCGGCTCCCGGGCACCCTCGGGCCGCTGTCCCGCGCCTACGACGAGGCGCGCGGCCCGGTCGGGGGGCCGCCGGCGGCCGGGTCCCCTGCTGTCGGTTCCCCTGCTGTCGGTTCCGTCGGCTCCCCGGCCGTCGCCCTCGGCGGCACCGTCGTCGGCGCCGCCGAGGTCCGCGGGCGGGTCAGCGAGCTCGTCTCGGAATGCCGGGAGGAGGTCCTGGCCGCCCAGCCCGGACCGCGGCCGCTCGAAGGCCTCCGGATGGCCCTCGCCCAGGACCTCTCGCTGCTCCGCCGCGGCTGCTCGCTGCGCACCCTCTACCAGCCGGTCACCCTCGCCGACACCGCCGTGCGGAGCCAGGTCGTCCTGCGCACCGGGCAGGGCGCCCAGGTGAGGGTCCTCGCCGAGCCCTACGAGCGGGTGCTGGTCTTCGACCGCGCGGTGGCCGTCATCCCCGCCGCCGAGGACCTCAGCCGGGCCGCCTTCCTCACCGACCCCACCACGGTCGCCTACCTCGCCGCCCAGTTCGAACGCGACTGGGCCCGCGCCACCCCCGCCGGCCGCCACCTCGACCCGCCGTCCGTCACCACCGTGCGGATCGGCCGGCTGCTCGCCCGCGGCCTCACCCAACGGGCCGTCGCCACCCGGCTGGGCGTGAGCGAACGCACCGTCGCCGCCCACATCTCCCGGCTGCGCGACCGTTACGGCGCCCACACCCTCTTCCACCTCGGCTGGCGGCTGCGGGGCGAGCACCATGACTGACACGCCCGCCACCCCGCTCGCCGCCGCTCGCGCTCTCCACCTCGCCGTCCTGCACGAGGGCGGCCGGGTGCGGGCGGCCGAAGTCGGCGCAGAGGACGGGCCGGCGCTCCGACGGCTGGTGGAACTCGGGCTGCCGGTACCGCAGTTGGTGGACGGTTCGGACAGCGCGATGGATCCCCGGGCGGTCGGCGAGCGGATCGGAGGCGACCTCCGGAGGACCGGTACCCGCCTGTTGGCCGAGGCCGACCGGATCCCCGAGCAGCTGCGCGAACCCACCCGGGCCCATGACGCGGTGCCGCGGCGGAGCGAGCCGGGTGGAGGCGTCCGCCGGCCGAGGGGCATGGCCGGGATCCGGTACCCGGTCTCGCAGTTGGTCAAGGACCACCCGCACGAGGCGCTCGGTGCCCAACCCGTCGCCCGCGGCCTCACGCAGCGGGCGATCGCCGGCCGGATGGGGCTGGGCGAGCGCACGGTGGCCGGTCACATCGCCCGGCTGCGTGAGCTGTTCGACGCGGAGACGCTGTTCCAGTGGGGCCGGCGGAGGCGGGGATCCCGGACGGGGGAGTCCGGTGGGTAGCCGCCGCTCAGCCGGTGGCGGCGCCGGTCGGCCAGTAGCCGGGGACGGCGGGCTGCTGCCGGGGGACGTTGAACTGCTCGCCGGGGGCGGTCCAGAAGCCCTCGCGCAGGGAGAGTGCCATGCCCGCCCAGTCGAGCGCGGTCTCGACCGTGTGGTTGAGGGCCTCCTGCGACCAGGTGTCGTCGAAGACCAGCGGCAGGACGGGGGCGACCTGCTCGATGGTGGCGATCAGCGGGTTGTGGGTGATGGCCTCGTCGACCAGGAGGACGATCGGCTTGCGCAGCGCCGACGCCCAGCCGAGCTCCAGGCTCACGCCGGCCGAGAGGGGGGCGCCGACATAGGCGAACACGAGGTCGGCGGACTGGAGGGCGCGGAAGTCGGAGGGGACGCGGGGCTCCGGCGCGCGGCCGGAGATGGTCCAGGCGTCGCTGTGGTGCGCGCTGTACACGGCGGCACCGCTGCGCAGGAGGGTGGTGCGGAGCGTCGTCAGCCGCGTCCGGCTGGCGAGGGTCACCACGCTGTCGGCCGGCCCGGTCAGTCGCATCAGCGGGGCGGCCAGGAACACACGTGCACGCCGACCCTCAGGGGCCTGGCTGTCGTGGTGACGCAGGTAGGGCTCGGTCATGTCGACTCCGGGGAAAGGCCGACCGGGGGAGTGAGTGTCGGCGATGCGTTGGATGTGGTCTGCTCGGTGGACTGATGCCGCTGCTGAACGGTTTAGTATTTGACGGTACATTGGCAAGGTGTGGCACCCTGCCGAGACCATTGAGGGCGAACTGATCGTCCATCGCATCTCCGTGCCGCGTCCAGGGTTGGCCTGTGTCATCTGGATGACTGGCAGAGAGATGACGCACACCCCCGCATGCGGAAGCAGGTGACAGCCTCCCCCTGGCGTGGCACCATGTGGACCGTTATCCTGCTTGACGCTTCTAGTGGCGATTCTCCAGAAAAGTGAGGGCGTGACTGATATGCACCAATTTGTCCGCGTGGTTGTGCTTTCATTGGTTGCCGTCGCCGCCGTGCTCGGTGCCGGCTCTCTCGTGAGTGCTGCCGACTCGCACGACGCGATTGCCGTCAATGCCTCCGTGAGCATCGCAGACGACATCTCCTGGCAGTGAGCACGGCCGGGTAACCGCACGGCCGCGTGCCAGATTATTGACGGACCCGCCTGAAGCCGGCCGGGCGAGTCAGTCGGAAGTCCCCTGCGCCTTTCGGCCGAGGACATATCCGAGTTGGAATAGCGAGTCGACCTTGTAGTCGTCTCGCATTTCGGCTATATGTCTGGCCAATGTCCGCTCGCTAATTCCCAGGCGTCGCGCGATAACTCGGTGATTGGTCCCTTCGAGCATCTGGTCAATGATCGTCTGACGCAGGCGTGACACGACCTGCTGCGGCACCGTGCGGTCGCCCTCGAATTCCAGGGCCCGGCTCCAGTACTGCTCGAAGACCTCATTGGCAAGATAGTCGACGACGGCAGGGTCGTAGATGAAGGCCGCGAGGCTCATGTCATCGTCGATCGGGATCACTGCCACGCGCCGATCCATCACTATGAGCCGCGTATAGGGCTCGTCAAGAGTGCGGTACTGGCCGCCGACTTGGGCGAGTGTGGCGACGTAATCCCTGGTCGGCTGGTGGTACCGGGTACTGGCGTGGTAGATCGTCCGCATCTTCGTCCCGCTGCGGAGCGTCTCCAGATCGTATGCGATCATTCCGGCGAGAAGATCCGGCTGCCGGGGGCCGCCGGGTTGAAGCGCCAGGGCCTCCTCGAACCCGGAACCCCTGAACTGCTCCAGCCGCTGCCGAATGAGCGCCTTCCCCCGCACATGCTCTATGGACCCTCCGGACCGCTTCGGGGTGTGGAATTCCCGGGCGAGATCCTGCAGTTCGGAGGGGAGCGATACGGCGCGTGACAGGAGTTCCAGTGCCTGACGCTGCCACGAATGGCTGAGGCTTGTCGAGAGCTGCGCGGGGTCGGCGGCCACGAAAACATTCGGATCATCGCTGTCGGGTATGAGAAGGCCGATCCTCACCAGCTCGTCCCGCGCGGGATCACCCTGGTCGCCATCGGAGTCCAACGGCAGTTTGCCGTCTCCTC
The DNA here is from genome assembly GCF_042885555.1 of Kitasatospora sp. NPDC058048. Lineage (NCBI taxonomy): Bacteria > Bacillati > Actinomycetota > Actinomycetes > Kitasatosporales > Streptomycetaceae > Kitasatospora > Kitasatospora sp. NPDC058048. Next base: position 143,209 of record NZ_JBHVRT010000018.1, read on the forward strand.
GGATGACGGCGAGATATAGCTCCCGTGCTTCTGGCGAGACGATGGTCAAGCCGGCGGCAAGGGGTTGCTCTCGTCCACTCATTCGCGACTCCTTGCCGTTACCGTGCTACCTGCGTCCCATCAGCGCTGGTGCTGAACGAGTTTTAGCATGCCAGATCTGGTGAGTCCCCCGGAGAGGGAATACGACCGCACTCTCTCACCGCACGGCAGCCGCCGGCACCCCCCGAGAGGAGGGGCCGGCGGCCGGTGGGTGTTTCGGTCAGCGCTTGGGGCGCCAGACGACGAGGGCGCTGGACTGCGGGGTGGGGGGCTGGTACGGGACGAGGTCGCGCCGATAGGAGGCGTGGACGGCGGCCTCGCGCTGCTGGAGGGCGGTGGCGGCGCCCTCCAGGGAGTCGACCAGTTCCGCGACCCGGGACCGCAGGGCGGTGACCTGGTTCTCCAGCTCGATGATCCGCTTGATGCCCGCCAGGTTGATGCCCTCGTCCTGGGAGAGCCGCTGGACCTCGCGCAGCTGCTGGATGTCGCGCGCGGAGTAGCGGCGGCCGCGGCCGGCGGTGCGGTCGGGGCAGACCAGGCCGAGGCGGTCGTACTGACGCAGGGTCTGCGGGTGCAGACCGGACAGTTCGGCGGCCACGGAGATGACGTACACCGGAGTGTCCTCGGTGAGGATGTACGTCGGCGGGGCCGCGGTGCGGCGGGTGCGGCGGGGGCCGGCGCCGGGCAGGCCCTCGCCGAGGCCGGGGCCGATCGGGGTGTCGGGGTCGATCGGGTTCATCGGGGACATCGGGGACATCTGGTCGTCACGCTCCCTTCGCCGCCCGGAACAGGGCGGCGCGCGGATCGTCGGAGGCGGTGGCCTCGCGGTACTGCTCAAGGGCGTTCAGCGCGTCGCCGGTGACGTGCTGGGGCACCACGACCTCGACGGTGACGAGGAGGTCGCCGCGGGTGCCGTCCTTGCGGGTGGCGCCCTTGCCGCGGGCGCGCATGGTGAGGCCGTTGGCGCTGCCCGGGGGCAGCTTGAGCTTCACGGTCGGGCCGTTCAGCGTGGGCACCTCGATGGTGGCGCCGAGCGCGGCTTCGGGGAAGGCCACCGGGACGGTCACGGTGAGGTTGTCGCCCTTGCGGCCGAAGACCGGGTGGGGGTCGACGTGCACGGTCACGTAGAGGTCGCCGGGCTGCCCGCCGCGCTCGCCCTGGGCGCCCTTGCCCTTGAGCCGGATGCGCTGGTCGGCCTGGACGCCGGCCGGGATCCGGACCTGCATGGTGCGGGCCGAGCTGGCCCGGCCGCTGCCGTGGCAGTCGGGGCACGGGTCGTCGACGATCATGCCCCGGCCGCGGCAGTCCTTGCACGGCTCGGAGAGGGCGAAGGCGCCCTGGCCGCGGCTGACGGTGCCCGCGCCGACGCAGGTCGGACAGACCCGCGGGGTGGTGCCGGACTTGGCGCCGGTGCCGTTGCAGCCCCGGCAGGGGGCCTGGCTGGTCATCCGCAGCGGGACGGTCGCGCCGTCCACCGCCTCCTCGAAGGAGAGCGTCACCTCGGTCTCGACGTCGGCGCCGCGCCGGGGCTGGGCCTGCCGGGTGCCGCCGCGGTTGAAGAGGCCGCCGAACACGTCGCCGAGGCCGCCGCCGGCCTGGCCGGCGCCGCCCTGGCTGCCGCTGAAGAGGTCGCCGAAGTCGAAGCTGTAGCTGCCGTTGCCGCCGGGGGCGCCGCCGGCCCGGAAGCCGCCGTTGGCGAAGAGGCTGCGGGCCTCGTCGTACTCCTTGCGGCGCTTCTCGTCGGAGAGGACGTCGTACGCCTCGGAGATGTCCTTGAACCGCTCCTCGGCCTTGGAGTCACCCTTGTTGGCGTCGGGGTGGAACTCGCGCGCGAGCTTGCGGTAGGTCTTCTTGATCTCGGTGGCGGTGGCGTCCTTGGGCACGCCGAGGACCTTGTAGTAGTCCTTCTCGACAAAGTCCTTGCCACTCATGGCTTCCGCCACCTCCCGATGTCCATCGTCACTGTGCTGTCAACAGCCGGTGAGCAAACGGCTGCTGACAGAGCGCTGCGGAGCCGGCCGCCGTACTGGCCGGCGTACGACTCCGCAGCGCACTGGTTGTCAGCTGTCACAGGTTGTCAGCTGTCCGAGTCACCGTCGGACTTGTCCGCGTCGGCGGACTTCGGCTCGGCGTCCGGGGCGGACGCCTGGCTGCCGGGCTGGGGCTCCGCGACGGCCACCATCGCCGGGCGGATGATCCGCTCGCCGATGCGGTAGCCGGGCTGGAGGATCTGCACGCAGGTGTCCTCGGTGACGTCCGAGGAGTAGCTGTGCATCAGCGCCTCGTGCATGGTCGGGTCGAAGGGCTCGCCCTCCTTGCCGAACTGCTGCAGGCCCAGCTTGGCGACGACCGTCTCCAGCGACTCGGCGACGGACTTGAAGCCGCCCGTGACCTCGCCGTGCTCGCGGGCGCGGCCGATGTCGTCCAGGACCGGGATCAGCGACTCCAGGATGTTGGAGACGGCGATCTCGCGGACGGTCAGCCGGTCGCGCTCGACGCGCTTGCGGTAGTTCTGGTACTCGGCCTGGAGGCGCTGGAGGTCACCGGTGCGCTCGGCGAGCTCGCGCTTGGCGGTGGCGAGGTCGTCCGAACCGGATTCCCCGGAGCCGGCCGCGGCGGCCTCCTCGGCAGCCTTGATCACGGCCTCTTCGGCGGCGGAGTCGTCGCCGGGCTTACCGCCCTGCGGCTTGTCCGTCATGCCGCACCGCCCTTGGGCTTCTCGTCGTCCACGATCTCGGCGTCGACGACGTCGTCGTCCTTGGCCTGGGCGGAGTCACCGGAGGGGGCGGCACCGGCAGCGGCGTCGGCGTTGGCGTACAGCGCCTGGCCGAGCTTCTGCGCGGTGGTGGAGACCTTCTCCGAGGCCTCGCGGATCTTCGCGATGTCCTCGCCCTTCAGGGCCTCCTTGAGCTCGCCGATGGCGGTCTCGACCTCGGTCTTGACGTCGCCCGGCAGCTTGTCGGCGTTGTCGGCGATGAACTTCTCGGTCGAGTAGACGAGCTGCTCGGCGGAGTTGCGGGTCTCCACGGCCTCGCGGCGCTTGTGGTCGTCCTCGGCGTACTGCTCGGCCTCGCGGCGCATGCGGTCGACCTCGTCCTTCGGCAGCGAGGAGCCGCCGGTGACGGTCATCTTCTGCTCCTTGCCGGTGCCGAGGTCCTTGGCACCGACGTGCATGATGCCGTTGGCGTCGATGTCGAAGGTGACCTCGATCTGCGGCAGGCCGCGCGGCGCCGGCGGCAGGCCGGTCAGCTCGAACATGCCGAGCTTCTTGTTGTACGCGGCGATCTCGCGCTCGCCCTGGTAGACCTGGATCTGCACGGACGGCTGGTTGTCCTCGGCCGTGGTGAAGATCTCGGAGCGCTTGGTCGGGATCGTGGTGTTGCGCTCGATCAGCTTGGTCATGATGCCGCCCTTGGTCTCGATGCCGAGGGACAGCGGGGTGACGTCGAGCAGCAGGACGTCCTTGACCTCGCCCTTGAGGACACCGGCCTGGAGCGCGGCGCCGATGGCGACGACCTCGTCCGGGTTGACGCCCTTGTTGGCGTCCTGGCCGCCGGTCAGCTCCTTGACGAGCTCGGCGACGGCCGGCATGCGGGTCGAGCCGCCGACGAGGACGACGTGGTCGATCTCGGAGAGCGAGATGCCGGCGTCCTTGATGACGTTGTGGAACGGGACCTTGCAGCGCTCCAGCAGGTCCGCGGTCAGCTGCTGGAACTGGGCGCGGGTGAGCTTCTCGTCCAGGTGCAGCGGGCCCTCGGCGGAGGCCGTGATGTACGGCAGGTTGATCGAGGTCTCGGAGGACGAGGACAGCTCGATCTTCGCCTTCTCGGAGGCCTCGCGCAGACGCTGCAGGGCCATCTTGTCCTTGGACAGGTCGACGCCGTGGCCGGCCTGGAAGACCTTGACCAGGTGGTCGACGACGCGCTGGTCCCAGTCGTCACCACCGAGGTGGTTGTCACCGTTGGTGGCCTTCACCTCGACGACCCCGTCGCCGATCTCCAGCAGGGAGACGTCGAAGGTGCCGCCGCCGAGGTCGAAGACCAGGATGGTCTGGTCGTCCTTGTCCAGGCCGTACGCGAGGGCGGCCGCGGTCGGCTCGTTGACGATGCGCAGGACGTTGAGGCCCGCGATCTCACCGGCCTCCTTGGTGGCCTGGCGCTCGGAGTCGTTGAAGTACGCCGGGACGGTGATGACGGCGTCGGTGACGGTCTCGCCCAGGTACGCCTCGGCGTCCCGCTTCAGCTTCTGCAGCACGAAGGCCGAGATCTGCTGGGGGTTGAAGTCCTTGCCATCGATGTTGATCTTCCACCCGGTGCCCATGTGGCGCTTGACCGAGCGGATGGTGCGGTCGACGTTGGTGACCGCCTGGCGCTTGGCCACCTCGCCGACCAGAACCTCGCCGTTCTTGGCGAAGGCCACGACGGACGGCGTGGTCCGCGCACCCTCGGCGTTCGTGATGACGGTGGGCTCGCCACCCTCCAGAACGCTGACGACCGAGTTCGTCGTACCGAGGTCGATGCCGACCGCGCGTGCCATCGTAGATACCTCCACGGAAGAGTTGAGCTTTACGGGCTCAAGGATGCATGACTCGGTGGGCGGCGTCAACAGGTATGAGTGCGGCTCGCTCAACTTTGCTGAGCGGATCGGTGGGCGCCCGCCGCCGGAGTGCCCCGCCGCGCCGTGGCGGGGTGCGCCCACGTGACTGCCGCCATAGCTTGGGAATCTTCTGGAGAACCGTTGTGCACCGGTAATGTCCGGGCCGTCGGCCCGGCAAGTTACCGACCAGTACACTCGGTTCCCGAAGAACGTGGAACCGCAGAGCCTGCTCAACCGCAAAGCCGCAGGAGACGGAGAGCCGATGCAGCTAGCAGCGATCGTCATCTCGCTGGTCACATTCGTGATCGGCACCGCGCTCGCCGCCCGTGCGGCGTTGTACATCTACAAGGTGGTCCGCACCGGTGCGCCGGACTCCACCCGCTTCGGGCAGCCCGCCCAGCGGGTGAAGACCGTCGCGACCGAGTTCGTCGGCCACACCAGGATGAACCGCTGGGGGATCGTCGGGATCGCCCACTGGTTCGTCGCGGTGGGCTTCTTCAGCCTGGTGCTGACCATCGTCAACGCCTTCGGCCAGCTCTTCGACGCCGACTTCGCGCTGCCGATCATCGGCCACTGGACGATCTGGCAGCTCTTCGTCGAGCTGGTCGGCACCCTGACCACCCTGGGCATCCTGGTCCTGATCGTGATCCGGCTGATGAGCCTGCCGTCCCGGTCGGGCCGCAAGTCCCGGTTCGCCGGCTCGATCGCCTGGCAGGCCTTCTACGTCGAGTACACGATCCTCGGCATCGGCCTGTGCATCCTGATGCTGCGCGGCCTGGAGGGCGCCCTCAACGGCGTCGACTCGTACGGGCCGGAGCACCTGGTCTCGTACCCGCTGGTCTCCGCGCTGAGCGGCCTGTCGCACGGCACGCTGGAGAACCTGATCTACCTGTTCGCGATGCTGAAGATCTGCATCTCGTTCGCGTGGGCGACCACCATCGGCCTCAACCCCTCGATGGGCGTGGCCTGGCACCGCTTCCTCGGCTTCTTCAACATCTACTTCAAGCGCGAGGAGGACGGCGGCACCGCGCTCGGCGCCCTCCGTCCGATGACCAGCGACGGTCAGCCGATCGACTTCGAGGACCCGGCCGAGGACGCCGTCTTCGGCGTCTCCCAGGTCGAGCACTTCTCCTGGAAGGGCATCCTCGACTTCTCCACCTGCACCGAGTGCGGCCGCTGCCAGTCGCAGTGCCCGGCCTGGAACACCGGCAAGCCGCTCTCGCCGAAGCTGCTGATCATGAGCCTGCGCGAGCACGCCTACGGCAAGGCGCCGTACCTGCTGGCCGGCGGCGGCAAGGACATGGAGGGCGAGGAGAAGGCCACCTCCGAGCAGCTCAAGGACGTCCCGGCGGCCGCCCTGGCCGAGGCCGCGCGCCCGCTGATCGGCACCGCCGAGGAGAACGGCGTCATCGACCCGGACGTGCTGTGGTCCTGCACCACCTGCGGCGCCTGCGTCGAGCAGTGCCCGGTGGACATCGAGCACATCGACCACATCGTCGACATGCGCCGCTACCAGGTGATGATCGAGTCCTCGTTCCCGACCGAGGCCGGGACGATGCTCAAGAACCTGGAGAACAAGGGCAACCCGTGGGGCATGGCCACCAAGGCCCGCCTGGACTGGGTCAAGGAGCTCAAGAAGGAGACCGGCATCGAGGTGCCGGTGATCGGTGAGGACATCGACCCCGCCGAGGTCGAGTACCTCTACTGGGTCGGCTGCGCCGGCGCCCTGGAGGACCGCGCCAAGAAGACCACCAAGGCCTTCGCGGAGCTGCTGCACACCGCGGGCGTGAAGTTCGCGATCCTCGGCAAGGAGGAGTCCTGCACCGGTGACTCCGCCCGCCGCCTGGGCAACGAGTTCCTGTTCCAGATGCTCGGCGCGCAGAACGTGGAGACGCTGAACGCGGCCCTGGAGGACGCCCCGGTCAAGCGGATCGTCGCCACCTGCCCGCACTGCTTCAACACCATCGCCAACGAGTACCCGCAGCTGGGCGGCCACTTCGAGGTCATCCACCACACCCAGCTGCTCCAGCACCTCATCGACGAGGGCAAGCTGATCCCGGTCAACCCGGTCGAGGGCCTGATCACCTACCACGACCCCTGCTACCTGGGCCGCCACAACAAGGTCTACAGCCCGCCGCGCGAGATCATGGACAAGGTCCCCGGTCTGCGCCAGCAGGAGATGCACCGGCACAAGGAGCGCGGCTTCTGCTGCGGCGCCGGCGGTGCCCGGATGTGGATGGAGGAGCGCATCGGCAAGCGGATCAACACCGAGCGCGTGGACGAGGCGCTGTCGCTCAACCCCGACATCGTCTCCACCGCCTGCCCGTTCTGCCTGGTGATGCTCTCCGACTCGGTCAACGGCAAGAAGAACGAGGGCGCGGCCAAGGAGCACCTGAAGGTGGTCGACGTGGCCCAGCTGCTGCTCGACTCGGTGAAGGCCCTCCCGCCGGCCGGGAGCGAGGAGCAGCCCGCGACGGTGGACGCGTAACGCCCGCCGCAGAGCCCGCTGTTCGACAGTTCTGCTACAACCGCCCGGCCCGGTGGACGCCCCGAACGCGCCCGCCGGGCCGGGCTTTTGGGCGGCCCGACGGCGCGCGCCGGTACGGCGGGCGTACGGGGAGTGACGGCAATCGCACAGGCGCCGGACGGGCATTCGGTCGGAAGCAAATACAGTAGGCCCGGACCGGCTTCGTGCCGGTCGACCCGTTCCGGACGGAAGCCCCGGACGGGTGGCGACCCGCGCCGGCCGGACGGCCGGGTCCAGACCGACGACGAGGTGTCGGCCCGCCGGGCCGGGCCGCAGAGACACAAGGGGAACAGCGCAGACCATGACCGAGGCGATCATGCTGGTCGGTGGTAAGGGCACGCGACTGCGTCCGCTGACCACCCACACCCCCAAGCCGATGCTGCCGGTGGCAGGCGTCCCGTTCATCGCGCACCAGTTGGCCCGCGCGGCCGCCGCCGGCGTCACACGCGTCGTGCTGGCCACGTCGTACCTGGCCGAGGTGTTCGAGGACCACTTCCAGGACGGCACCCCGTACGGCATCGAGCTGGTCTACCTGACCGAGCGCGAGCCGCTGGGCACCGGCGGGGCCATCCGCAACGCCGCGTCCGGGCTGACCTGCGGCCCGGACGAACCGGTCCTGGTCTTCAACGGCGACATCCTGTCCGGTGTCGACATCGCCGCCCTGCGCGACGGCCACGTGGCCGCCGGGGCCGACGTCACCCTGCACCTGACCCGGGTCGAGGACCCGCGCGCCTTCGGCCTCGTCCCGACCGACGAGGACGGGCGGGTGCTGGAGTTCCTGGAGAAGCCGGAGACCCCCGAGCAGATCGTCACCGACCAGATCAACGCCGGCTGCTACGTCTTCACCCGGTCCGTGATCGACCGCATCCCGGCCGGCCGCGAGGTGTCCGTCGAGCGCGAGACCTTCCCCGAGCTGCTGGCCACCGGCGCACTGCTGCGCGGCGTCGTCGACACCTCGTACTGGCTGGACCTGGGCACCCCGGCGGCCTTCGTCCGCGGCTCGGCCGACCTGGTGCTCGGCAAGGTCGACTCCCCGGCCGTCCCCGGCCCGACCGGCGACGCCCTGCTGCTGCCCGGCGCCACCGTCCACCCGGGCGCGGTGCTCAGCGGCGGCACCGTGGTCTCCGAGGACGCGGTGGTCGAGGCCGGCGCGATCGTCGAGGGCAGCGTGATCCTGCCGGGCGCGGTGATCGGCCCGGACACCCTGGTCAAGGACTCGATCGTGGGCGCCTTCGCCACCGTCGGCGACCGCTCGGCGCTGGACGGCGCGGTGATCGGCGACGGCGCGATCGTGGAGTCGGACAACGAGCTGCCGAACGGCATCCGGATCGCCTGCGGCACCCTGCTGCCGGTCGGCGCCGTCCGCACCACGGCCGGGCCGGGCGGCTGCCCGGCCGGCACCAGCGCGGCCGCGGCGGTGCACGGGCCGTCGGTCGGCGCGCAGCGGTAGCGCCTCCGGGGGCTGTCGGGCTCCCGGGGTGCCGGGCTCCCGGGGGTCGTTCCGGCGGGTTTTCGGCCCCGTTCGTCTCAGCCTCGCTGCAAACCGGCCCCGGCTCCGTCCGGGGCCGACGCGGGCCGGGCCGGGCGGGTACCTTCGGACCGTGGCTGGTAATCGATACGACAGCGGTCAGGGCGCCGACCGTCCGCACGGCGGGTGGTCGGCCCCTCCGCCGCCGTCGGTGCCCGGGGGGCACGGGGGGACGGACGGGCCGGAGTACTTCACGGCCCCGCACGCGGCGACGCCCGGCGGGCCCGCCGGCCCGCCCGGCGGTCCGGGGCACCCGGCGGGGGACGGGTACGACCCGTACGCGGCGGACCGGCCCGGCAGCACCCGGGCCTTCCCGACCGGCGACCCGTACGCGGACGGCGGCCCGTACGCGCAGCAGCCGCCGTACGGGCCCGCGCAGGGCTACGGCCCGGATCAGGGCTACGGTCCGGACCACGGGTACGGGCCCGACCAGGGGCACCAGCCCGATCACGGGTACGACCAGCAGCCGTACGGCCAGGACAACGTCGCCGTCTACCGGGCCGGCGGCCAGTCCGCCCCGCACGTCGCCGGGCCCCGGCCGCACTGGCGCGAGCTGTTCACCGGTCTGTTCCGCGCCCCGACCGCCATCTTCGACCGCACCCGCGACCACCAGGTCTGGCTGCCCGCCCTCACCGTCTCGCTGCTGTACGGCGCGCTCGCGGTGCTCGGCATCGGGCTGACCCACGACGACATCGTCAACTCGACCTTCACCGTGGCGCTCACCGGCATCCTCGCCGCCGCCATCGGCTTCACCGTGACCGGGGCGCTCTTCGGCGGAGTCACCTACGCGCTGGCCCGCCAGCTCGGCGGCGACGGTCCGTGGAAGGCGACCGTCGGCCTGGCCGCGCTGATCGGCTGGCTCACCGACGCGCCCCGGCTGCTGCTCGACCTGGTGCTGCCCTCCGGCAGCGCCGTCGTCCAGGTCGTCGGCTGGGCCACCTGGATGCTCTGCGCGTACCTGCTGACCAGCATGGTCCGGCGGCTGCACGACCTGCCCTGGGGCAAGGCCGCGGCCGCCTCGGCGGTACAGCTGGTCGCGCTGCTGGTGCTGATCAAGCTGCCGACGCTGGGCTGATCGCCCCGGCGGGCCGAGCCCTTCGGCGGGCGGACGGCTCCGGCGGGCTCCGGCGGGCGGAACCCTTCGGCGGGCGGAAGGCAGAATGGGGGCGGGCCGCGGCCGAGCGCCGGGCCCGCCCACCCTCGTCGTCCCACCTTCACCGGAGCCAGGAATGACCCTCCCCACCACCCACGTCAGCTTCCCGGCCGGGGCGGTGACCGGCGAGTCCCGGGTGCTCGCGGTGCACCCGCTGGCCGACGGCCGGTACGCCGTCGTCACCGAGGCGACCCCGTTCCACCCGCTCGACCACACCTGGCCGGACCAGCCGGCCGACCTCGGCACCCTGACCGTGGACGGCACCGGGCTGGCCGTCGTCGACTGCCTGACCGGCGCCGTCGGCCCGGACGGCGGGGAGCTGCTGGTCGGCGCCGACATCCCGGTCCGGCGCGGTGACGAGGAGTGGTCCTGGCTGGTCCTGCACGTCCTCGGCGGCGACCCCGGTGACATCGTCGGCCGCACCGCCGCGCTCGCCGTCGACGCCGACCGCCGGGGCGCCCTCAGCGCCTCGCACAGCGGCTGCCACCTGCTCGCCCTCGCCCTGAACGCCGCGCTCGCCCCGCGCTGGCGCAAGGACCCGGGCCGCTCGGACGCCTTCGGCCACCCCGACTTCGACAGCCTCGCCATGGCGAGCTCGGTGATGGACACCGCGGCCAGCACCGACACCTACCGGCTCGGCAAGTCGCTGAAGAAGAAGGGCTTCACGGTGGACGCCACCGAGGAGTTCCCGGCCCTCGCCGACGCCCTGCCGGCCCTCACCGAGGCCGTCAACGCCCGGCTGGCCGCCTGGGTCGCCGCGGACGCCCCGGTCCGCATCGAGGTGCCCGGCCCCGAGCTGACCGCCCGCCGCCAGTGGCACTGCGAGCTGCCCGAGGGCGGCGCGCAGATCGCCTGCGGCGGCACCCACCTGCACCACCTCGGCGAGCTGGCCGAGCTGCGCACCGAGCTGCGGCTGTCCGAGGACGGCACCGAGCTGGTCGCCGTCACCAGCCCGAAGCGGGCCTGAGGAACGCCGCGGGCGGCCACCCCTCCTTCCGACCTCGGAAGGGGGTGGCCGCCCGTCGTGCGTGCGCTCTGCGGAGCCCTTCGGCTCAGACCTTGGTGTGGTGGAAGTTCAGGTACGAGCGCGACGGCGTCGGGCCGCGCTGGCCCTGGTAGCGCGAGCCGTAGCGCTCCGAGCCGTACGGGTGCTCCGAGGGCGAGGAGAGCCGGAACAGGCACAGCTGCCCGATCTTCATGCCCGGGTACAGCTTGATCGGCAGCGTCGCGACGTTCGACAGCTCCAGCGTCACGTGGCCGCTGAAGCCGGGGTCGATGAAGCCGGCCGTGGAGTGGGTGAGCAGGCCCAGCCGGCCCAGGCTCGACTTGCCCTCCAGCCTGGACGCGACGTCGTCGGGCAGCGTGATGACCTCGTACGTCGAGGCCAGCACGAACTCGCCGGGGTGCAGGATGAACGCCTCGTCGCCCTCCGGCTCGACCAGCCGGGTCAGGTCCGGCTGCTCCTCCGAGGGGTCGATGTGCGGGTACTTGTGGTTCTCGAACACGCGGAAGAAGCGGTCGAGGCGCACGTCGATACTCGACGGCTGGATCATCGACGGGTCGAACGGGTCGACGACGACCCGGCCCCGGTCGATTTCGGTCCGGATGTCCTTGTCAGAGAGCAGCACGCTTCGAGGTTACGTGCAAGAAAGGGCCCCGGACGAATCCGCCCGGAGCCCGTCCGCCCTTCCGCCGGCCCTCAGGCCAGGAACTCCGCGGCCTCCAGCCGCATCGCCCGCGCCAGTTGCGGCTCCGACAGCTCCCGCACGTCGGCCAGCACCGAACTCCGCAGCCGTCCGCACTGCGGACATCGGATCAACCGCCCGGGGCCGATCCGGCCCGGACCGAGGTTCTGCATCGGGAACGTGGTGGTGCTGAACAGGTGCCCCTCGGCACAACGAACGACGGCGCGCTGCTCCATCGATCCCCTTCCCATCCCTAACCCAGTACTCACCCGTACTCACGTGCCCCGGCGGCCGAGCCCCGGGACAGCGTCACACGAAGGGATGTTCCGGACATTCCTCACCATGGCTCGCCGCCCCGGCCCCCACCCACCGGGGCACTCGCACGCGGCCCAAACAGTACGCCCCCGCACCCGCCCCACCGTGCTCCGCCACGTCCACCGACCCCCTGTGCAACCACCGTCGCAGATGGGGTACAGTGACACTGGATCGAGCGGTCTCTGACGGCTCATCAGGCGGGCGTAGTTTAATGGTAGAACATGAGCTTCCCAAGCTTAGAGCGCGAGTTCGATTCTCGTCGCCCGCTCCAGCAGTAAAGCCCCAGGCCAGTGGCCTGGGGCTTTCGCGTTGTCCGGGCCGATTCGAGCGCTGGTCGAAGCGGCGCAGCGGCGGAGCCGGCCGCGCCACACGAACCGGTGAATCGCGCGCGAAACCCAGGGCTCGTCGGGAGGTCGGGGGCTAGCGTTCGTGTGCCGGCGGCGGCGGCGGGCTTCCTGCCGAACCGGCGCTGTGGGTATCCGCCGGCGAGGTCCCCTCGGGGACGGGTGCCCACGAAACGCGTGCAGCCGTGTCGCGGGCGGCGTGTCCACCCCATCGAATCGAGGAGTTGTCCGAGCATGTCCACAGTCACGACGTCGGGAACCTGGACTGCTGTCACCCCGACCCCGCCCAACGTTTCGGGCCTCAACACCAGCGACATCACCTGGGGTGTCCCCGTCGGGGGCGGAAAGAGCGGTTATTCGTTCTCCGGTGGCACGGTCGAAGTGAAGGCCGACGGTTCAGAGGCGACACTTGGCACCTTCACCCACCAGAACTTCCCCATCATGGGCGGCGGCATCAACCAGTTCGATGTCGATCTGGTGGTCCGCATCCGGTTCGAAGAGGACGACAAGGACCGCGACTTCAGTTTCAGCTTCCACCACTTCGAGACGCCCAACGACGGCCCCACGCCCGATGACGAGGTCGATCTGCCCACGCGGGTGTCCCCGGAGAGCGTGACCATCGACGGCGAGGAATACGCCGCCGTGATCACCGGCTTCAAGCGGAACGGAGAGATCGTCAACAAGTTCCTCAGCCCGGAGAACGGCGCCAACAGCGCCGACATCGTCGCCGTGCTCTCCCGTGTGGGCGCCCCGGACGTGGTCATCACCCACGTCCACCACAAGGGCGAGGTCAAGTACACCCAGGCCGACGAGTACGTGGAGATCGTCAACCAGGGCACGGCGCACGCGGACATCTCCGGCTGGATCCTCTACGCCGACGACCCCGGCCAGAACTTCACCTTCCCGTCCGGCACCACGCTCAAGGCCGGTCAGCGGATCCGCATCCACACCAACGAAGTCCATGCCGAGTGGGGCGGCTACTCCTACGGCAGCGGACGCGCCATCTGGAACGACAAGGGCGACACCGCACACCTCTCCGACGCCGAGGGCGAACTGATCTCCGACTACAGCTACGGCACCGAGGCTCTCTGAAGTGCCGTCCCGGCCGGTTCGGGCCGCGTTGCCCGGGCCGGTTCGGGTGGTCAGTGGGGGAGGGCCCAGGCGGGGGTCCAGGTGTCCGGGGCGGCGGGGTCCGCGGGGGCGGCCGCGAGGTGGGCGCGGAGCGTGGGCAGCGCCGGGTGGGGGTTGTCGCGGTGCCAGAGGAGGGAGTGGGGGTAGACGGGCGTCGGGTCGGTCACCGGGATGCGGCGCAGGCCGTGGCCGGCGGGCCAGACGAGGCGGGTCCGCTCGCTCATGAAGGTGGCCAGGGCCGGGGTGTCGGCGATGGTGTCGAGGAGCACGTCGGAGCCGAAGTTGGGGCCGGTGGCCTCGATGGTGAGGCCGAACTCGGCGACCAGGTCGGCGTAGTAGGCGCCCCACTCGGTGCCGGGGGCGATGCCGGGCATCCAGATCCGGTGGCCGACCAGTTCGGCGACGGTCACGGACCCGGCGTCCGCGAGGGCGTGGTCGGGGCCGGTGAGGAGTTGGAGCGGTTCGTCGAGCACCCGGACGGACTCGATGTCCTCGGGCAGGGGCCTGCCGGGCGCGGCGACGGCGCGGAAGGACGCGTCTATCGTGCCGGAGCGGATGGCGGCGACGGCGGTGTCGATGTCGAACAGCATCAGCACGTCGAGGTCGATGTCGGGGTGGCTGCGGTGGAAGCCGCGCATCAGGCCCGAGACCGCGCCGCGTGAGTTGATCACGTCGACCCGCAGCGGGCGGCGGCCGGCGCGCACGGACGCGACCGCGCGCTCGGCGACCCGCAGCAGCTCGCGGGCGTGGGGCAGGAACGCCTGCCCGTCGATGGTGAGTTCGGCGCCGCGCGGGGTGCGGGTGAACAGCCGCACGCCGAGGTCGCGCTCCAGTGCGGCGATGCGCTTGGAGACGGCCTGCTGGGTGACGGACAGGTCGACGGCGGCCTTCTGGAACTGGCCGGCCTCCGCGATGGCGGCGAAGGTGCGCACTGCTTCGAGGTCCACGCGACCCACCTTAGGGAACAACCAGGGGTTGTGCGGAGTGGGTGAATCGGTTGTTTGACCTGCCGCAGCGGCGCCCGATTGGCTCTCACCGGTCAACCCCGGTTTGTTCGGCCGGGGTCGGGACGTCGAGGGGAGCGCACCGCGCATGACGGGCGGGAAACGGCTGGGCCGGCGGTTCGGATGGCTGTGGGCGGCGTACGCGGCGAGTGCGTACGGGTCCGGACTGGGGTTCGGGGCACTGCCGCTGATCGCCGTCCTGGTGCTGCACGCCGGGCCCGCCGAGGTGTCCGCGCTGTCCGCGGTGGGGCCCGCGGTGGGTGCGCTGGTCGCGGTGCCGCTCGCGCCGTGGGTGGAGTTCCGGCGCAAGCGGCCGGTGATGATCGCGACGGACCTGATCCGGTTCGCGGCCATGGCGACGATCCCGGTGGCCTACGCCTTCGGGTGGCTCGGCTTCGTCCAGCTGCTCGCGGTCTCGATCGTGATCGCCGCGGCCAAGATCGCGTTCGGCGCGGCCAGTGGGGCCTACCTCAAGGCGCTCGTCCGGCCGGAGGACCTGCTCGTGGCCAACGCACGCTTCGAGTCGACGAATTGGAGCTCCATCGCGATCGGGCCGCCGCTCGGCGGGGCGGCGATCGGCTGGTTCGGGCCGGTCACCACCGTGGTGGCCGACGCGCTCGGCTACCTGCTCTCCGCGCTGGGCGTCACCGCGATCCGCGACCGGGAGGAGCCGCCCGTCCGGGCCGGCGGGAACCCGCTCCGGGCCGGCGCGGTGCTCGACGGCTGGCGACACATCCTGGGCGACCCCGGTCTGCGGGCGCTCTACCTCAACAACATGCTCGTCGCCGGTCTGATCATGGCCACCGAGCCGGTGATCGCCGTCCTCCTCCTGCGCCAACTCCACTTCGCCCCTTGGGAGTACGGCCTCGCCTTCGCCGCCCCCTGCCTCGGCGGGCTGATCGGCTCCCGGCTGGCCCGGCGGGTCGTGGAGCGCCACGGGCGGGACCGGGTCTTCCGGGTCGTCGGCACCCTGCGGGCCGTCTGGCTGATCGGCCTGGTCTTCGTCCGCCCCGGCGTGGTCGGGCTCGTCACCGTGATGGCCGTCGAGCTGGCGATCATCATCAACATGAGCCTGTTCAACCCGGTGCTCGCCACCTACCGGCTCGAACGCACGCCCAAGCACCTCGTCGCCCGCACCCTGTCGGCCTGGTCGATCGGCCAGCAGGCGTCCATCGCCGTCTGCACCGCGCTCGGCGGGCTGCTCGCCGACGCCACCGGCCCGCGCACCGCCCTCACGGTCGCGGGACTGCTCATCCTCGCCACCCCCTTCCTGCTTCCCCGACCCGACCGGACGCGGCCGGACGCCGTACCGGGCACCCCACCGGCCGCACCATCCGTACGGAGGACACCCGCATGAGCACCGACCGGGCACTCGAACCCGCGCACACCGCCCTCCTCGTCCTGGACTGCCAGCCCGCGATCCTGGCCGCGCTGCCCGGGGACGGGGACCGCGAGGCCCTGCTCGGCCGCGTGGCCGGGGCGATCGCCGACGTCCGCGCCGGGGGCGGCACCGTCGCCCACGTACGCGTCGGCTTCACCGAGGCCGACTGGGACGCCGTCCCGGCCGCCAACACCACCTTCGCCCCGCTGGCCCGGCACCGCGCCATGCACCACGAGGACCCGGCCGCCGCCGTCCACGAGGACCTGGCGCCCGGGGACGGCGACATCCTCGTGCGCAAGACCCGCTACGGGGCCCTGTCCACCACCGACCTCGACCGGCGGCTGCGCGAGCGCGGCATCACCACGCTGGTCGTCTGCGGCCTCGCCACCGGCGGCGCCGTCCTGTCCACCGTCCTCGACGCGGCCGACCGCGACTACCGGCTCCTCGTCCTGTCCGACGGCGTCGCCGACCCGGACCCGGAGGTCCACGAGGTCCTGCTCCGCCGGGTCCTCCCCTCCCGGGCCGACGTCGTCGACACCGCCGGGCTGCGCGCCCTGCTCCGGGGCGACTGACGGGCCCGAACCCGTCCCGCCCCCGCACGCCGTGCCCACCCGGCGCGGGTGTGCGGCGAGCCCCGGCGCGACCCGGCCCCGCCGACAGACGCCCGCAGACGGCCGACAGCCGCAGGCCGACCGGCCCGCGGCTGTCGTGCGGCCTCCGGGTGGGCCGGAGCCGGCAGTGGATCAGCGGCGGGCGGCGAGGCCCTCCAGGGCGGGGACCAGGGTGGCCGGGGTGGGCAGGGCGGCGTTGTCGGCCTGCAGGCGGCGGGCGGCGTCGCGCAGCGCGGCGTCGGTGAGGACGCGGGTGAGCAGCGGGGTGTCGACGGCGTCGGAGGTGGAGCTCAGGGCGGCGCCGGTGGCGGTGATGGCGTCGGCGTTGAGGAAGTGGTCCGCGCCCTGGGGGAGCAGCAGCTGGGGCAGGCCCGCCTGGAGGGCGGTCAGCATGGTGCCCGAGCCGCCGTGGTGGATCAGCGCGTCGGCGCGGCCGAGCAGTTCGTTGAGCGGGACCCAGGGCAGGCCGCGGACGTTGGCGGGCAGGGTGCCGAGCGGGGCGAGGTCGGCGCTGCCGACCGCGAGCAGGAAGTCGGCGTCGACCTCGGCCGCCGCCTCGACCAGGCGGACCACCGCGCGGACGCCGTCGAGCTCGGCGAGCACGGTGCCCAGGGTGACGACCGCCCGCGGGCGGTCGGCCTTGCGGAGGAACTCGGCCGGGACGATGCCGCCACCGTTGTACGGGACGTAGCGCATCGGCAGGCCGTCCGGGTCGCCGCCGAGCGGGCCGACGTTGAGTACCGCGGTGATGTCCGGGCCGGTCAGGCCGCGCTCCTCGTACAGGTCGGACACGTGGGAGGCCACCAGCTCGGCCATGGGACGGCCGGGGCTGGCACCGAAGTTCTGCACCACCGACGGGATCTTGAGCTGGGCGGCGACCAGCGGGGCGGCGGCGGCGAAGGAGTCGTGGACGATCAGGTCGGCGCCCCAGTCGGTGGCGGCCGCCAGCAGGCCGTCCACGTCGGGACGGGAGGCGCGTGCGAACATCGCGGCCGCCATGTCGAGGATCTCGTCCTGGGTCCTGTTCTGGTTGACGTACTCGACCTTGCCGCCGAGAGCCTCCTCGATGATCTCCCGCAGGCTCCGGCCGTCGCCGATCTGGACGACGGGGAAGCCCGCGGACCGGATCAGCTCGATCGGCTGTCCGACGGCGAACAGGACCTCGTGCCCGACGGCGCGCAGCGCCTGGGCGGTGGGCACCATCGGGTAGAGGTGACCGGCCGCGGTGGGGCCGGTGAAGAGTATGCGCATGGCGGTCTCCTTGCGAATGTCGCTGACAAGGCAGTCTCACCTTTGAAGTTGACGTTCAGTCAATTTGATAAGGATCGCCATGCGCGGTAATCGGCCTTTCTGGAGCAGGGCTTGCCTCTCGGGCAACGGTGTGCTCCGCGCGCCGGTCGCCCGGGCCGTGCGCGCCCGCCGACCGGACCCCCCGTACGCCGCCGCCCGCTCCCTCCCGGCGGTCGGTTGCGCGGCGGCCGGTCGTACGGCGGTCGGTTGTGCGACGGTCGGTCGTGCGGCGGTCGGTCACGCGGCCGTGAGGAAGTCCCGGACGGCGCCGGTGAAAGCCTCGGTCTCCTCGGCGAGCACGATGTGGCCGGTGTCGAACTCGGCGTAGGCGCTGCCGGGCAGGGCGGTGTGCAGCCGGCGGGCGTTCTCCACCGGGACGGTGGCGTCCTGGGTGCAGCCGATCACCAGGGCGGGCGCCTGGACGCGCGGGAGCAGCGGGCCGAGGTCCAGTCCGAGGTTGAGGGCGATGTGCCGCAGGGTGCCCGGAGTCGGCCGCATGTAGGCGGTGTTGGCCTGGACGGCGGCGCGCCCGATCCGGTCGAGGAAGCCGCGGCTGAAGGCGGTGAGGGTGGCGTAGCCGCCGAACGCGGCGGGGTGGTCGGCGAGCGAGAGCCAGGTGGCCATGGAGAGCCGCAGGTACTCGTCCTGTTCCGCGCTGATCCAGCCGGCGGCGGCGATCAGCCGGCGTACCCGCTCGGGGTGCAGGGCGGCGGTCGCGGTGGCGACGACGGCGCCGAGCGAGAAGCCGAGGACGTCGGCGGGGCCGCGGCCGGCGTCCTCGATCACGGCGGCGACCTGGGCGGCCAGCGCCTCCAGGGTGAGCGGCGCGCCGTCGTCGTCGGCGGCCTCGCTGCCGGAGAGGTCGGGCAGCAGCACGGTGCAGCGGTCGGTGAAGGCGTCCAGCAGGCCGTCCCACATGGCCGAGCCGGGGCCGGTGCCGTGCACCAGGACGAGGGTGTCGGGGCCGTCGCCGACGACGCGGTAGGGGATGCGGGCGGTGCCGACGGTGATGACGGGCATGGCGGGTCCTCTCGACAGGGGGCGGACGGTGGGTCAGGAGACGTGCGGCAAGCGGCTGGACGGCGGTTTCGGACCGGCGGACCGGCGGCTCGGCACGAGAAGTAAACTACACGGTGCAGATCAGTGATTCAACTGCACCGTGCAGTGCACTTTGAGGGTGTGGGAACGGTGAGGGATGGAGCCGGGAGGGGAACTGCCCGTACCCGCCCGCCGTCCAAGCAGTGACGGAATGCCTGCCCGGGTTGAACACCGGGAGGAGTACGGAGGGCCCTGTGCAGTCAGGTGGTGCCGAGCTGAACGTCGGATGTCCGGGCGGCGGCCCCGGGGGCGCGCGGGTCGCGCCGGTCCGTCGGTCCGGGTCCGGGCCGGGGGCGGAGCCGGGGGTGACGGTCGATCAACTCGACGCCGCCGAGCGCTGCGAGACGCTGCTCCAGGACACCCTGGACGCCGTCCGTCCGGCGCCGGTCTGGCAGGGGGCGCCCGCACGGGCGGGGGCGCGGCTGCCGCTGCCGGGGCGCGAGTCGGAGCTGCTCTGGTACGTCACCCGGGGCCGGGACCTCCTCACCGTCGTCTCGCTGCCCCGGCGGGCGGTGCTCGCGGACGTGGTGGAGCAGCACTGGCGGCGGCGCGGCTGGACGATCACCTCGCTGAACGCCGGCCAGGAGCGCCCGGGCGTCGCCGCGACCACCCCGGACGGCTACCGGCTGGCACTGCGCTTCGGCGAGTCGGGCGAGGCCGGGCTGACCGCGAGTTCGCCCGGAGTGGCCCGCTCGGAGCGGGGCCCGGTGCTGTCCGGGAGCGTCGACCACTGCGCGCCGCCGCTGCCGTACGTCCGCTGTCCGTACTGGAGCGCCCTGGCGTAGGTGCCGGAACGCGCCGGGACTCGCCGGGGAGGCCGGAGGGGCCGGCGGAAGGGGACCGGGGGAGGCGTGGAGCGAGTCCCCCCGGACCCGCTCCACGCCGCCTCGTCGCGCGGCTTCGGCGCTGCCGCTCCCCCCGACACCCCGGGCAAACCCGCCGTTCCCCCCTGGCCACACCCTCCGGCGAGAGCGGTCCGCACAGGCCCCGGCGAGCCCCCACCCCCCGGGGACGTCGTTGATCTCAAACTAACAAACCGCGTGGTTGGTTTGTCAATAGCGAAATCCACGAAACATCCACATTGTGGCGAGGGCCTCGGCGGAACCCGAAAAGGCCTCGGACCAGGGAGTTGTGGCCGATCCGGGACGGCCGGCGACCGAGCCGCCCGCACCGGGCCGGTGGAGCTCACGGGCGGGCATCGGCTCGGAATCCGACATTCCGAGCATCATGGCAGCACGCAGTGACACCGGGCGAGCGCCCAGCGCAGCCGGGAGAACGGGGAGCGGGGGAGCGGAAAGCGGGGGTGGGCGGCCTCAGCGCAGCAGCCGGCGCTCCTTCGCCACCGCCACCGCGCCCGCCCGGGTGTCCACGCCCAACTTGTCGTAGATCCGGCCGAGGTGCGTTTTCACCGTGGCCTCGCTGATGAACAGCGCCCGGGCGATCTCCCGGTTGCCCAGCCCCTGCGCCAGCTGTTCGAGGATGTCCTGCTCGCGTTCGGTGAGCTGCGGTGAGGGCGCCCGCATCTGCGCCATCACCCTGGAGGCGACCGGCGGCGAGAGCACCGTGCGGCCCCGCGCGGCCGCGTGCACGGCGGCGAACAGCTCCTCCGGCCGTTCGGCCTTCAGCAGGTAGCCGGTGGCGCCGGCGGCGATGGCCCGGGTGATGTCGGCGTCCGTGTCGTAGGTGGTGAGCACCAGGACGTGCGGTCCGCCCGGGGCGGCGGTGATCCGCCGGGTGGCCTCCACCCCGTCGATGCCGTCGCCGAGTTGGAGGTCCATCAGCACGACCTGCGGCGCCAGCCGGGCGGCCAGCGCGACGGCCTCCTCCCCGGTGCTCGCCTCGCCGACCACCTCGATGTCGCCGGCGCTCGCCAGCAACGCCAGCAGGCCGGCCCGCACCACGGCGTGGTCGTCGCAGACCAGCAGGCGGACCGGGGTCGTCCGGACGGGAGTCGTGCTCATCTCTGCTCCAAGGTCATGGCTGCTCCGGGCCGGTCGCCGCCGCGCCGGGTGCACGGGTGCTCCGCACTCATCGCTGCGTCAGGGGGATCGCGGCGGAGACGACGGTGCCCTCACCGGGCGTGCTCTCCACGGTCAGCCTGCCACCCAGCTGCCGCAGCCGGGCCCGCATCGCCGGCAGGCCGTACCCGCGCCCGCCCCCGGGCCCGGCCGCGTCCGGGTCGAAGCCCTGTCCGTCGTCGGCGATGTCCAGCACGGCCTGGTCGCCGAGGAAGGACAGCGTGATCGCGGCGGCCGAAGCCCCGGCGTGCTCACGGACGTTGGCCAGTGCGCCCTGGGCGATCCGCAGCAGCGCGGACTGTGCGGCCGCGGGCAGCGGCACCGGCGTGCCGTCCAGGTGGAAACGGACCGGCAGCCCGCTCTCGGTGGACTCCCGCTCGGCCAGCGACCGCAGTGCCCGGTCGAGGGTGCGGCCGTCGGACAGCTCCACCGGGGCGAGGTCGTGGACGAAGCGGCGGGCCTCGGCCAGGTTCCGGGCCGCCACCTCGGCGGCGGTGCGGACGTGGGTGCGGGCGGTCGCCGGGTGGGTGTCCCAGGTGCGCTCGGCGGCCTGGAGCAGCATCTGCTGACTGGACAGGCCCTGCGCCAGGGTGTCGTGGATCTCCATCGCCAGCCGCTCGCGCTCGGCCAGGGTGCCCTCCCGCCGCTCGGTGGCGGCGAGTTCGCGCCGGGTGCGGACCAGATCGGCGATCAGCGCGCGCTGCCGGGCGGCCTGCCGGGCCATGACGAGGAAGACGCCGGTGGCGAGCCCGGCCACCGCGGGCGGCAGCAGGACCAGCGTGGCGTCGGTGCCGCCGGGCAGCCGGATCTCGGCGATCACCACCAGCAGGGTCAGCGCCCCGACCAGCGGGATGGCCGCCCTCGCCGGCAGCACCCGCAGCACGCTGTAGATCAGCGGGACGGCGCACCAGGCGAAGCTCGGCGCGAGCAGCACCAGCACCACCCAGAGGGCCACCACCAGGGCCAGCGGCCACCGGCGGGGCCGGCCCGGGGCGGGCGGACGGCGGTGGTCGAGCCAGGACCCGGCCGGCCGGGCGACCGCGAGGGCGGCGCTCAGCCCGATCACCCAGGGCGCCTGCGCGGTGCCGGAGTGGTGGCTGAGGTAGCGGTTGAGCGAGGCGGCGAGCAGCAGCAGGAAGGCGGAGTCCAGCAGCAGTGCCAACCGGCCCGCGTCCGGGTCGCCGGTGTCGCGGGTGTCGTCGGTGCCGGTGCCGGTGCGGGTGCCGAGGGCGTCCCGGCGGCCGGCGCCGGTGCGGTCCGCAGCGCCGCGGCCGGCGGTCGGGCGGGGCTGCTGCACGGGTGGCTCCTGGCTGAACGGGTGGTGCGGGCGCGGTCGGCACGGGCCCGGACCGGCCTGCACCGGCCCGTACCGTCGCGGCGCCGCCCCGCACCGACCTGCGTCGATCCCTCGATGGTGACCCGTCCGGCCCGGGGCCGCATCAGCCGATCGGTTGACCCCGGCGTCCACCATCATGCCCGGACGTCCGCGCCGGACCGTCGATGTGGCGGCGCCTTCCCCGGGCGGAGGATCGAAGCACGCCGCCGGGCGATCCCCCCAACGGCCCGGCGGCCCCCGACCCCCCGCCACCCCCGCCACACCCACCCCGCAGATCCGCTGAGGAGCTGGACCATGAAGAAGACCTCCGTGCGCACCCGGGTGCTGACCGGCACCGTCGCCGCCGCCGCGCTCGCCGCCGCCACCGTGGGCGCCGTCTCGGCGAGCGCCGAGTCCACCGACACCCCGGCCGTCCCGGTGGCGGCGAAGGCCGACACCCAGAACAAGAACCTGGCCGCGAGCAGCGGCCTGACCATCGACGCCGCCACCCGCGCCGCCCAGGCGGCCCTGGACGCGGCCACCAAGGCCGGCCAGCACGTGTCGGTCGCGGTCGTCGACCGCGACGGTGTCACCCGGGTGCTGCTGAAGGGCGACGGCGCCGGCCCGCAGGCCCCGGTCTCGGCCGAGCGCAAGGCCTTCACCGCGGTGTCCTGGAACGCCCCGACCTCGGAGCTGGCCAAGCGGCTGGCCCAGGCCCCGAACCTGAAGGACATCCCGGGCACCCTGTTCCTGGCCGGCGGTGCCCCGATCCAGTCGAAGGGCGCTCCGATCGCGGCCGTCGGCGTCGCGGGTGCGCCCAGCGGCGACCTGGACGAGCAGTTCGCGCAGGCCGGCGTCGCCGAGCTGGCGAAGTGACGTGAGCCCGGCCGCCGGACCGCCCCGTGCGAGGGGAGGGCCGGCGGCCGGGTCATGGTCTCGTTCGGGTGAACACCGGGAGGGTCGCCGCAGAACACGGGATGACCCTTCGAAAAGCCGGTGCCACTGTCAGTGGCGCGTGGCAGGCTTCCCGGTATGACGGCGTGGACCCTCAACGACATCGAACGTGCGATCCGCTCCTCCTGGGGTGTCGACACCTGTGCGCCCGAGGATCTGGCCCACTGGCGTCCCGACAATCCCGCCCGCGGCCAGTGCGGGGTGACGGCGATGGTGGTGCACGACCTGCTCGGCGGCGAGCTCATGATGGGCGAGGTGTACGTCGACGGGGTGCGGACGGACCTCCACTGGTGGAACCGTTTCGCCACCGGCTTCGAGATCGACCTCACCCGTGAGCAGTTCGGGCCGGACGAACTGGTCGGTCCCGGCCGCCCGGTGGCCCGACCGGCCCGCCCCGGCCGGCTCCAGGCCCAGTACGAGCTGCTGCGCGGCCGGGTGGTCGCCGAACTGGAGCGCGGGGCGGCCGACGACCGCACCCCGATGCCGGCCCGCGCCTGCGCGTGAGCCGCTGCCCGGCCGCGGGTGCGCCGCCCGGGTCACCGGCCGGCCCGCGGGCGTTCTGACGTACAGTCGGTCGTGCACGAGCAGGTGCGGCGACGGGAGTGCGGGGATGACCGGGCGGACGATCGGCTTCGTGGGGCTGGGTTCGATGGGGCGCGGCATGGCCGGCAGCCTGCTGCGGGCCGGCCACACCGTACGGGTCTGGAACCGCTCGCCCGGGCCGGTGGCCGCCATGGTGGCCGAGGGCGCGGAGGCGGCCGACTCGCTCGCCGAGGTGTTCGCCGCCGACACGGTGGTCTCCATGCTCGCCAACGACACGGCGGTCGAGCAGCTGCTCGACCCCGCGCTGCTGGCCGGCGCCGCGGCGACCCTGCACGTCAACATGGCCACCGTCTCGCTCGCCCTCGCCGAGCGGGCCGAGGAGCGGTACGCCGAGCACGGCATCGGCTACGTCGCCGCGCCCGTCCTCGGCCGTCCGCCGGTCGCGGCGGAGGGGCGGCTGAACATCCTGGTCGCGGGCGCGCCCGAACTGCTGGAACGGGCCGAGCCGCTGTTCGCCGCGATGGGCGAGCGCACCTGGCACTTCGGTGAGAGCCCCCGGCAGGCCAACACGGCCAAGATCAGCGCCAACTTCCTGATCGCCTGCGCGATCGAGTCGATGGCCGAGGCGTGCAGTCTGGCCGAGGCGCACGGCGTCCGGCCGACCGACCTGGTGGAGATGCTCAGCGGGACGCTCTTCCCCGGGCCGATCCACAGCGGCTACGGCTCGATGGTGGCCGAGCGCCGCTACGAGCCGGCGGGGTTCCGGCTGCCGCTCGGACTCAAGGACGTCGGCCTCGCGCTGGAGGCGGGGGCCGCGCGCAACGTTCCGCTGCCGTTCGGCAGCATCCTGCGGGACGCCTTCCTGGACGCGCTGGCCCACGGCGACGGGGACAAGGACTGGGCGGCCGTCGCGGCCGTCGCCCGCCGCCGGGCCGGACTGCCCGACTGACCGTCGGCCGAGCCGGCCCCCGGCCCGCGCCCGGTGCTCCGCGCCCGCGGTTTGGCATGGGCGCGGAATAAACCGGCGTTCGAGGGCTGCTCACTCCTGCGTCCGCACCGTACCCACGACGGAGGAGTCCTGATGGCCGATCAGCCGTCCGGCGCCGAGGCGCCGCGTCGTTTCCTGTTCCTCGACGCCAGCGCGCGCGCCGACGGCAACTCGGCCCGGCTCGCCCGGCTGGCCGCAGGGTCGAGCCTGCCGGCCGGTGCCGAGCAGCGTTGGCTGCGCCTCGACGAGCACCCGCTGCCGCCCTTCCAGGACCTGCGGCACACCGGCGACGGCAGCTACCCCGAGCCGGCCGGCCACGAGCGGACGCTGCTGGACGCCACCTTGGCGTCCACCGACCTGGTCTTCGTCGCGCCGCTGTACTGGTACTCGCTGCCGACCAGCGCCAAGCTCTACCTCGACCACTGGTCGGCCTGGATGCGGGTGCCCGGGGTGAACCTCAAGGCCCGGCTGGGCGGCGGCACGCTCTGGGGCGTCACCGCCCTCGCCACCGAGGACGACAAGGCCGAGCCGCTGATCGGCACCCTCCGGCTGACCGCCGAGTACATGGGCATGCGCTGGGGCGGGGTGCTGCTCGGCAACGGCAGCCGCCCGGGCGAGGTGCTGGACGACGAGCGGGCGGTGATCGCGGCCAAGTCGTTCTTCGCGGGCTGAACCCCGGGCCGGGGGCCGCGCGTTATCGCCCTTCGGGCGTGTACCCGTCACGCGGCACCCCGGAGGGCGACCCGGGGCAAGGCGCAAAAGCCTTACGAGTGGCCAGAGTTGGATGATTCGGGCACTCCGCCGCCGGGTTCGATTCGTAGCGTGCCACCCGGCTTCCGGACCGGTCGGGTCGTTCGGTACTCTCCGTCGGACTTTCAGCTTCGCGGGGGGTACGTGGCGTCTGCGGCCGCCCCCTCGCGCCCCGGGCCTCGCCCGGACACTTCCGTGAGGTCTCCTTGTCCATACGTCGCAGTTTTGCCCTTGCCGGAGCCGTCGCGCTCGCGTCCTCGCTCGTCCTGGCCGGCGCCCAGGGCGCCATGGCCGTCGGTGCCACCGGCACCCCGTCCGCCGTCGCGCAGCAGGCCGACAAGGCGTCGCACGCGAGCCTCGACCTCTCGCTGAACGGCGTGCCCGGCACCTTCATCGCCGGCGGTGACGCCCGCGAGTTCACCTTCAAGGTCGACAACAGGACGAAGCACGACTTCGTCTTCATCCCGCTGCTCAAGTTCAAGAACAAGGCGGGCTCTCTCCAGGCGAAGGACCTCAAGGTCCAGTACCGGCTCCCCGGGGGCGAGTGGCAGAACGCCGTGGTCGCCCCCGACCAGAGCGGGGAGAAGAACGACTCCGTCCTGATGATGCTCGGCACCCTCGACGGGGCCGGCAACCCGGTCGGCGACGACCTGCTCGGAGTGAACCGCGGCAAGAACGTCCCGATCAAGGTCCGCGCGTCCTTCACCGACGGTGCCCCGCTCGGCCGGGCCGGCGTCATCCCGGTCGTCTTCGCCGCCGAGCTCGACGACTCCAGCCACCAGCCGGTCGACAACGGCCACCTGAGCTGCGACGGCGGCGTGGGCTTCGTCATCAAGGCGCACGGCGGCGGCAAGCCGACCCCGACGCCCACCGCGTCGCAGACCGGCAAGCCCAGCCCGACCCCGACCCAGACGGGCAAGCCCAGCCCGACCCCGAGCAGCTCCTCGTCGGCCACCACCACGCCGACGGAGAAGCCGACCGAGACGCCCACCGGCAAGCCGACCGAGAAGCCCACCGAGAAGCCCACCGAGAAGCCGACCACCCCGGCCACCGGCGAGCCCTCCGGTTCGGCCACCGCCCCGGCCCCGGCCGAGAGCAGCGGCGACACCGCGGGCCCGATCGACTTCCCGGTCGTGCCCCCGGTCATCACCCCGCCGCCGCTGACCCCGGCCGCCGTCGACAAGGCCAAGGCCGCCGCCGACGGCAGCGACAAGGCCCTGGCCCAGACCGGTGGCGGTGACGACACCACCGCCATCGCGGTCGCCGGCGGCGCCGTCCTGGCGGCCGGTGTCGGCACCCTCGTGGTGCTGCGCCGCCGCAAGTCCGCTCAGCAGGGCTGACCCGGAGCGCACCGACGCCCGGGAGGGCCGGGCCGCGGCTGACGCCGGCCCGGCCCTCCCGGCGTTCCCGGGCGGTGTCCCCTCCCGGCCCGCCCCCCGGTGTTTCCCGGGCACGCCCGCTCCCGCCGTTCCGGCCGCGCCCCCGGAGCCCCCCGTGCCGCCCGCACCGTCCCGTCGGACGGATCCGCGGGCGGCGCGGACGGTTCTCCTCCGTCACATAGGATGTCCGGCCGGAGGGGGGCGGAACGGCGGGGAGAGGACAGGTGCGGACAGCACGCACGGCACGGGCCACCACCGACTACGAGGCGGCGACCGGGCGGATCGCCGGGTTGCCGCTGCGCAGGCACCACGTCCTGCTGGCCGCCTGGACGGTGCTCTGGTTCCTCCTGGTCGAGCCCAGCGGCGGCTTCTCCTGGCACTACCTGCGCCAGGGCGAGCAACTGCTCTTCAGCGATCAGCCCGACGGCGGCCTGTCGCTCTACGCCCGCCACCCGGAGCTCCAGATCGGCCCGGTGAGCCTGGCCGCGGCCAGGCTCACCGCCCCGTTCGCACCGCACACCGGCGAGCTGATCGCCGAGGCGGTGAGCGCCGGGCTGGGCCTGGTGATGCTGGTCGTGGTCGGCCGCACCGCCGCCCTGTACTACCTCGGCACCGGGATCAACCACCGGCGGCTCCAGCAGCGGCTGCTGATCGCCGGGCTGGCGTTCATCCCGATGTGGGTCGAGGTCTCGGTCCGCTTCGCGCACCTGGACGACGTCCTCGCGCTGTTCTTCACCACCCTCGCCGCGCACGCCCTGGCCCGCGGCAAGCCCGTCCAGGTCGCGGTGCTCCTGGCGCTGGCGGTGGACTCCAAGCCCTGGGCGATCGCCTTCGCCCCGCTGATCCTGGCGCTGCCCCGGCCCGCCTGGCTGCGCACCGCGCTCTGGTTCTGCGCCCTGGTGGCGATCGCCTGGCTGCCGTTCTACCTGGGCAACCTGGACACCATGGCGGCCGCCAAGTTCACCATCCCGAACCAGCCCGCCTCCGCCTTGCGCTGGTTCGGGGTCACCGACCCGGCCACCCCCTGGTGGGACCGGCCGACCCAGTTCGCGCTCGGCATCGGGCTCGGCTGCGTCGCCGTCTGGCGCGGCCGCTGGCCGGCCGTGGTGCTGCTGGGCGCGGACGCCCGCGTCCTGCTCGACCCGAGCGTCTACACCTACTACACGGCCTCGATCCTGCTCGGCACCCTGCTCTGGGACGCGGTGGGACAGAAGCGGCTCGTCCCGTGGTGGAGCTGGATCGCGCTGGCCGCGCTGTACGGCGGCACGCTGTTCCTCCCGTCGGACGCGGCCCGCGGCTTCGTCCGGCTCGCCTTCGTGGTGGTCTCCGCCGCGTACGTGCTGTTCTGGCCCGCGCAGCGGTCCCGCCGGCCGCGGTCCGGTGCGCCGGGCGACGGCGAGGGCGGTGCCGTCGGCCGGCGGGGCGGGCGGCGGCGCGTGCGGGTGCCGGCCGGCGCCGGGGTCTGACGCGGGAGGGCCCGCCCCCGTTCACCGCTTGACCCTCACGCGACGTGAGAGCCGAGGGTGGTGGTCAGCACCAGGGAGGAACTCCGATGACCAGTGAGGGCTACTCGGTCGGCGCCGTGGCGAAGATCGCCAAGGTGACCGTCCGCACCCTGCACCACTACGACGGGATCGGTCTGCTGTCCCCGGCCGGCCGTACCCGGTCGGGCTACCGCCGGTACACGGACGCCGACCTCGACCGGCTGCAGCAGATCCTCTTCTACCGAGAACTCGGGTTCCCCCTGGAGGAGATCGCGGCGATCCTGGACGACGACTCGGTCAGCCCGACCGAACACCTCCGGCGGCAGCACCGGCTGCTCACCGACCGGATCAGTCACCTCCAGGAACTCGCCTCAGCCGTCGAACACGCCATGGAGGCACGGAGAATGGGCATTCAGCTGACCCCGGAGGAGAAGTTCGAGATCTTCGGCGAGGACTACCAGGAGGACTGGGAGCAGGAGGCCGAGCAGCGCTGGGGCGACACCGCGGCCTGGGCCGAGTCGCAGCGCCGCACCGGCGGCTACTCCAAGGCCGACTGGCAGCGGATCCAGGCCGAAATGACCGGGCTCAACGACCGTCTGGCCGAGGCGATCACCGCCGGCGAGCCCGCGGACGGTCCGGTGGCCACGGACCTCGCCGAGGAGCACCGGCAGCACATCTGCCGGAACTTCTACGACTGCACGTACACCATCCACCGCGGCCTGGCCGGGCTGTACGTCTCCGACCCGCGCTGGACCGAGGCCTACGAGAAGATCGCGCCGGGCCTGGCCCAGTGGCTGCACGACGCCGTCCTCGCCAACGCCGACCGGCGCGAGGAGAAGCGCGCGGGGCAGTAGGCCGCGCGCCCGGGCCGTCCCGCGCCCGTCCCGCGCCCACGCCGCCCCGCGCCCGAAGGAGTGCCGGGCTCAGGCCGCCCCGCGCCCGAAGGAGCGCCGGTAGGCGGTCGGGGAGGTGCGCATCACCCGGCCGAAGTGGTGGCGGAAGGTCGCGGCGCTCTCGAAGCCGACCGCCGCGGCGATCTCCTCCACCGACCCCTCCGGCGACTCCAGCAGCGCCAGACTGGCCGCGATGCGCTGGGTGACGACCCAGCGCATCGGGCTGGTCCCGTTGCGGGCGGTGAAGTGCCGCAGGTACGAGCGGTCCGACATCCGGGCGGCGCCGGCCAGTTGCGAGATGGTCAGCGGGGAGGCCAGGTGGTCCAGCGCCCACTGCATGCTGCGGGCGATCCCGTCGTCCTCCTCCTCGACCGGGCGGACCGCCGCCTCGATGAACTGGGACTGCCCGCCGTCCCGGTGCGGCGCCACCACGAAGCGCCGGGCCACCGTGTTGGCCACCTTGGCGCCGTGGTCCTGGCGGACCAGGTGCAGGCAGAGGTCGATGCCGGCCGCGCTGCCCGCGCTGGTCAGTACGTCGCCGTTGTCCACGTAGAGCACGTCCGGATCGACCCGCACCGCCGGGTAGCGCTGCTGGAGCAGCTCGGCGTACCGCCAGTGGGTGGTCGCCACCCGGCCGTCCAGCAGCCCGGCGGCGGCCAGGGCGAAGGCGCCCGAGCAGATCGACACGATCCGGGCGCCGCGCGCGTGCGCGGTGCGCAGCGCCTCGACCAGGGCGGGGGAGACGCCACCGCCCTGGCGACCGGGAGGTGCCCCCGCGCCGCCGAACGCGTTCGGCACCCCGGGGACCACCACGGTGTCGGCCGCGGCCAGCTCGTCCAGCCCGTGCCGGGCGGTCAGCGTGAAGCCGCCCACCGCCTCCAGCGCCGTACCGGGCCGGTCGGCGCACACCTTCAGCCCGTACCAGGGTGCCGCCAGCAGGCCGGTCAGCTCGGGCCGCGCCAGCCCGAACACCTCGACCACCACGCCGAGTTCGAACGGTGCCATGCCCGGGAAGGCGTACACCGCGACGTCGTGCACGGGCTCCGGGCGCCGGCCGATGGTGACGGCCACCGGCCGTGGCCCGACGGCGGCTTCGGCGACCGGGGCGCCGGCCGGGCCGGAGACGTTCTGCTCGGCCATGCGAACCCCCTGCTCACGGGTGGCGGAACGCCGGTGAGTGTAGCCGTCCCGGCCCCTTCGGAATTTTCTTCGAACCCGACTGCAACCTTCACCTCCGTCACACGTCCTTTGGTACGGGGGCGGAGGGAGCCCGGCAGAGGGCGGCTGGGATGATCCCCCCGATCACGATCTTGATCAGGTGGACCTGACGGAACGGCGGCCGCCGTCACCGTCCCGGGGGAAAGCGGAATCGCGAATGTCCATGGCCATCGGGCCGACCGCCGTGCAGGCAGGGGGGCGCGGCTTCTCCGTTCGCGGAGTGGTCGCCGCACTGTTCGGCGCACAGGAGGCCGGCGAGCCGCTCGCCGCCGTCGCCACCGAGCAGGAGGCGAAGCAGCGCCGCTCCGGGTTCCGGCTGCTGCGCGGCGGCCGGAAGCCCGCCGAGGACCGGCCCACCCTGACCGACCTCTACCACGCCCACCGGCTCGGTCTGGTCCGGATGGCGGTCCTGCTGGTCGACCACCAGGACCTGGCCGAGGACGTCGTGCAGGACGCCTTCACCCAGCTCTACCAGCGCTACGGCGAGGAGCTGGACGACCTCGACAACGCCCTCGGCTACCTGCGCACCTCGGTGGTCAACGGCGCCCGCTCGATGCTTCGCCGCCGCAAGACCGCCCGCGAGTATGTGCCGCCGCACGTGGCCGACGCCCCGTCCGCCGAGGACCACGCGGTGCTCAACGACGAGCACCGCCGGGTGCTGGTGGCCCTGCAGGAGTTGACTCCCCGCCAGCGTGAGGTGCTGGTGCTGCGCTACTGGTCCGACATGTCGGAGGCGCAGATTGCCGAGACCCTGGGACTGTCCCGGGGCGCCGTGAAGTCCACTGCCAGCCGCGCTCTGGACGCCTTGGAAAAGCACCTGGAGAAGGTTCGATGACCGACAAGCTCCCCCGCCGCATCGGCGGCGACGGCGACGGGCCGGCCGAGACACCGACGGAACGGCTGCTCCGCGAGGCGATGACGGCCCGGGCCTCCATGGTCACGGCGGCCGACCTGCGACCGGCCGCTCCCCCGAAGAACCGCATCCGCCGGCTGCGCCCGGTGTACGCCGTCACCGTGCCGCTCGGCCTGGCCGCCGCCATGGCGCTCGGCGTGCTCACCTTTCACGGCGAGCCGGTCGCCCAGGACCAGGTCCCGCCGCCGGCCGCCACCCTGACCGCCGTGCCGAGCCCGACGCCCGATCCGACCGGCGAGCCCAGCCCGACGGCCACCCCCACCGACCAGGGCACCCCCACGAATGAGGCCGAGCCGGAGGTCCCGGCCGCCGGCGGCTTCTCCTCCTCCGCCCCTCCGGCCTCCAACACGCCGACGGGTACGGCGAGTTCGTACACCTTCCGGGGTGTCAGGTTCAAGGTTCCGGCCGGTTGGAAGACCGTGCCGGTCTCGACCAGTCAGGTCTGCGTCCTGAGCCCGGGCGCTCCGACCGACCCGCAGCAGGGCTGGGACTCGGCGAAGTGCGAGCCGTACGGCGTCCTGGTCGTGGTCTACAACAGCCCGGACGAGATCGGCGGCGGCGCCTGGCCGACGACGGACGACCTGGTCGCGGACAGCGGCTGGGGCCACCAGCCGAACTGCCCGATCTGGGGCCGGCCCTACTTCCCCGAGAACGGCTACTCCTCGGTCGGCGCACCCGTGCGGACCAAGCCCACCGTGGCCGGCAAGACGATCGACAAGACCCAGTGGAACGTCACCTGCAAGCCCGGGGACACCTTCACCGCCCAGCTGTGGGGGATGGGTCTGGACCAGGTCTTCGTGGTGGCGAACGGGCTCAAGAGCGACTACCAGTCGGGCCTGACGGCGATCGTCAACAGCCTGGACGTGAGCGGCCACAAGTCGCCGTCCCTGACCCCGTCCGACAAGGGCGCGAAGGACATTGCGATCACGGTCGACGGCGGCATCGGCGCCGGACAGAAGATGTCCACCAACGGCACCCCGGTGACCTTCACGGTGACGTACCGGAACACCGGCCTGAAGACCTACGACAAGCTCCAACCGCTGGTCTACACGAAGGAGTACGCCGGGACGCCGCCGAGCGAGATAGTCGTGATCAACAGGGGCAAGCTGGAGCGCCAGGACGCCGGCGTCTGGAAGGAGATCCCGCTCGGGATAGGCGGCGGCATGGACTACGCCATGGTGGGCCAGCAGGCCCAGTTCTCGCTCGCGCCGGGGGAGTCCAGGACGGTGACGTACCGGATGAGCCTCGACAAGCTGGACGGGCCCGGCACGATGCCGGTGTCCGTCCAGGCGATGCTGCCGTACGACGGCTCCGCGCCGCTGGCCTCCCTGAAAGAGGTGATCGTCCCGGTGACGGTCGTGAAGTAGCCGTTCCGAGCGGGCCGTCGAGGCGCCGTGACCGGGGATCTCCCCTGGTCACGGCGCCTTTCGGCGTTCCGGGCGAAGTCCGCGGAAAATTTCTTCGAACCGACCT
>NZ_JBHVRT010000019.1:0-9986 GCF_042885555.1 Kitasatospora sp. NPDC058048
CGCCGGTGTCTTCCGGGGCTTGACGCCCTGTCCGACGTTTCAAACTCTAGCCGATCCCCGCTCCGAAAAGCGAATCCGACCGCAACCCAATAAAACGAGCACACCGAATACGCACCAGGCCACGACGCACGCAGGCGAAGCGACCCGGCCCGAACCGGGAAGTGGTGTTTCAGAGGATTGGCCACCCCGGGACCGTCCGCGCAGCTGCGTGTCCGGTGCTCCCTGTCAGGCGACTAGGAGACAGTACTCCTACTCCGGGCCCAAGCCAAACGCCCCTGCCCGGCTCCGCTCCGTCCCGTCCCCGCCCCACCCCCGGACGCCGATGAACGCCGGCGTTCATCGTTTGTCTACCGCCCTCCCCCAAGCTCGTGCCACACCGCGCCCCGAGGACCTGGCGGCGCGATCGCACGAGAGAACCACGAGGTACACGGGGACATGAAGACGATGAAGGCCCTCCGGCAGATCGCCCTGGCCACCGCCACCACCGCGCTCGCACTGGCCGGGGCCGTGGCCTCCACCGGCACCGCGGAGGCGGCGATCGACCGGGCCACCGACCACGTCTCGATCTGGGACGACGAGCCGCTCTACCCGGGCTGGTACATCGAGTCCGGCTCCACCAGGATGATCATGCAGCCCGACGGCAACTTCGTCGTCTACCAGTTCGGCACCGACGTCAAGATGGCCAGCAACACCGTCGGCTGCGGCTACAAGGCCGTCATGCAGGTCGACGGCAACTTCGTCGTCTACGCCGCCAACGGCTACGCCTGCTGGTCGTCCGGCACCGCCGGCCACCCGCACGCCAAGCTGACCGTCACCGTCAACGGCACCTCCGGCGTCTACTGGGGCGGCG
Source organism: Kitasatospora sp. NPDC058048 (assembly GCF_042885555.1). NCBI lineage: Bacteria > Bacillati > Actinomycetota > Actinomycetes > Kitasatosporales > Streptomycetaceae > Kitasatospora > Kitasatospora sp. NPDC058048. The sequence continues at coordinate 851 of NZ_JBHVRT010000019.1, forward strand.
GCATCATCCCCCGGCTCGCGCACTCCTCCGACCGCGGCCCCTTCTCCGGCCCGGGCTCGGTCTTCTTCTCCTCCGACCTCTACTGAGGTCTCCCCGGCGCGTCCCCCCGGAGCGCGAGCCAGCTGACCAGGTCGGCCACCGTCCACCGCGGCCGGGAGGCCAGCCGCTCCGCCGCCGTCCGCAGCAGCACCGGCAGGTGGCCGCAGAGCGCGGCCACCTCGGCCACCGCCTCCGGCTCCCGCCGGACCCGCTCCGCGCCGGCGATCCGGGCCAGCAGCTCGTAGGCGTCGTGCGGCTCCAGCGGTCCCACCGCCAGCCGCACGGCGTCCCCGGGCAGCGCGCCCGGCTCCGCGCCCGCCACCACCGCGGCGCAGCCGGGCGCAGCCGGCAGCAGCGGCCCCGGCTCGGCCATCCCGTCGAGCAGCACCAGCACCCGACGCCCGGCGAGCGCCGCGCGGTAGCGCGCGGACAGCTCGTCGAGGCCGGCCGAGGAGTCCGCGCGATCCCCCAACGCCCGCAGGAAGCCGGCCAGCACCGCGCCCGAGCCGCCGCCGCCCGCGTACAGCTGCCTGCCCGCGTACAGCTGCCCGTCCGGGAAGGCGTCCTGGACGGCGTGGGCGACATGCACCGCCAGCGCCGACGCGCCGCAGCCCGCCGGGCCCGACAGCCCCAGCACCGGCCTGCCGCCCGCCCGCAGCGCCCGTTCCGCCTCCCGCACCTGCGCCGCCCGCCCGACCAGGTCCGGAATGTCCGGCGGCAGCTGGCACGGCCTCGGCAGCCGCCGCAGCAGCACCGGGGTCTCGCCGCGCCGGATCTGCTCCGCCAGCTCGACCAGCGCCGGGGCGGGTTCGAGCCCGAGCTCCCCGTCCAGCCGCTCCCGCAGCGCCTCGTACCCCGCCAGCGCCTCCGCCGTACGGCCGCAGCGGTGCAGCGCCAGCAGGTGCAGCCGGTGTACCTCCTCGTCCTGCGGGTACGACGCCGCCAGCCCGGCCAGCGGATCCAGCGCCTCGGCGTGCCGGCCGAGCGCCAGGTCCAGGCCGAGCAGTGCCTTCACCGCCGCGAACCGCCCCGCCGCGAGCCGCTCCCGGACCCGCTCGGCGAACGCCCCGGGCACCCCGTCCAGGGCGCGCTGCCCCTCCCAGGAACCCAGTGCCCGCGCCAGCGACTCGCGTGCCCGCAAGGGGTCATGGTGACGCAGCGCAATGGCCTCGGCCACCGCGGCCTCGTAACGGAAGAGGTCCACCGCCGTGCGCGGCACCTCCAGCCGGTAGCCGCCCGCGGTCCCGACCAGCAGTCCGGGCGTGCCCAGGGCACGCCGCAGGCGGTGGATGTGCGTGCCGATCTGCCCGACCGGATCCTTCGGCCAGCGGGTGTCGTCCGCCCCCCACAGGTCCTCGACCAGCCGATCCGTGGACACCAGCTGTCCCGGCGGGATCAGCAGCGCCGCGAGCACGGCCCGCTGCTGCGGCCGGCCGAGGTCGAGCTCACGGCCCTCGCACCGGGCCCGCAGCGGACCCAGCAGGCTGAAATCGAGCCCCACCGCCCACCTCTCGAAAGACATCGATCCGGTACACAATCTGTGACAGAGAATAGGCCGCCGGGGTATGGGGGCCCCGCCGTCCGGCCGGAACTGGCGGGATCCCGGCACAGAACGGCTTTCGGGGACGGGACGGGGACGGGACATGGGTGACATCGGGGGGTCCGGACTGCGGTTCGGACTGCTGGGACCACTGCGGGCCTGGTACGGGGAGCAGGAGCTGGAACTGGGCAGGCCGCAGCAGCGGGCCGTGCTCGCCGTCCTGCTGGGCGCGGCCGGGCGGACGGTGGCCGTCCCGGTGCTGGTCGAGGGGGTGTGGGGCGGGGCCGCACCGGCCGACCCGCGCAAGGCCGTCCAGCTCGCCGTCTCCCGGCTGCGCGCCGCGTTCCGGCCGTACGCCGGGGACGACCCGGAGCGGATGCCGCTGGTCCGGGTCGGCGACGGCTACGCGTTCAAGGCGGCCGGGGCCGAGCTGGACTCGGCCGCGTGGGACGCCCTGCTGGCCGAGGCCCGACGGCTGCGCGACGCGGACGCGCCGCCGCAGGAGGTCCGGGAGGTGCTGCGCCGCGCCCACCGGATGTGGGTCGGCGAGGCACTGGCCGGACTGCCCGGACCGCACGCCGAGGCCGTCCGCGCCCACCTGACCGAACAGCGTGTCTCGGCCAAGGAGACGGAACTGGAGCTGGACGCCGACCTCGGCGACCGCACCGACCTCACCGCCGCGGCGGCCGCCCTCGCCCTGGAGCACCCCGGCCGCCCCCGGCTCACCGCCCTCCTGATGCGCGCCCTCTACCAGGCCGGGCGCAAGGCCGAGGCGCTCGCCGTGTACGAGGACGCCCGCGCCTGGCTCCCGCCGGGCGAGGACGGACCGGCCGGGCTCCAGCTGCGCATCCTGCGCGAGGACGCCTCCCTGCTGCCCGCGAACGCCACCGCCGGCCCGACCGAACCGGCCGCCGCCGAAACCGACAGTTGGCAGGCGCCCGACCAGCTCCCGTCCGGCCTGCCCGACTTCACCGGCCGCACCGAGGAGGCCGAGACCCTCGCCGACCGCCTCGCCGGCGCCGGCGGCCGGGCCGTCGTGGTCTCCGCCCTGGACGGCATGGGCGGCGTCGGCAAGACCACCCTCGCCGTGCACGTGGCCCGCCGGGTCCGCGACCGCTTCCCCGACGGACAGCTCTTCGCCGACCTGCGCGGCGCCGACCGCACCCCGCCCGACCCCGGCACGGTGCTCGCCGGCTTCCTGCGGGACCTCGGTGTCGACCCGGGCGAGATCCCGCCGGACACCGGCGAACGCAGCGCGCTCTACCGCTCGGCCCTGGCCGGGCGGCGCGTCCTGGTCGTCCTCGACAACGCCGCCACCACCGGCCACGTCGAACCGCTGCTGCCCGGCTCACCCGGGTGCGCGGTCCTCGTCACCAGCCGCCACCGGCTGACCGGCCTCGCCGGGGCCCACCAGCTGCGCCTGGACACCCTGCCGCCCGAGCAGGCGCTGGAGCTGTTCACCCTGATCGTCGGCGCCGAACGCGTCGCCGCCGAGCCCGGGACCGCCGAACAGGTCGTCCGGGCGTGCGGGCTGCTGCCGCTCGCCGTCCGCATCGTCGCCTCCCGGCTCGCCGCCGACCCCTCCCTCACCCTGGCCGCGCTCACCGAAGGGCTTCGCCGCGAGCACCGGCTGGCCGAACTCAGCGACGGCGAACGGACCGTCGAAGCCACCTTCGCGCTCTCCTACCGCCGCCTCGACGCCGAACTCGCCCGCGCGTTCCGGCTGCTCTCCCTGCCCGACGCCCCCGACGTCCCGCTGCCCTGCGCCGCCGCCCTGCTCGACCGCACCGAGGCCGAGACCGGAGAGCTGCTCGAAACCCTCGTCGACCTCAATCTCCTGCACTCCCCGCGCTTCGGCCGCTACGGGTTCCACGACCTCGTCCGTGCCTACGCCCGCGGCCGGCTCGCCGAGGAGGACGGTGCCGCCGAGAGCACCGCCGCCACCGACCGGCTGCTCGACTTCTGCCTCGCCAGCGCCCGCAACGCCGACCTCGCCGCCCGCAGGCCCGACCCGGTCGAGCTCAGCCTGCTCGACGCGGCCGTGTCCCACCCCGGCCGACCGGTCGCCGACGGCGCGCAAGCCGTGCGCTGGATGCGCGAGCAGGCCGAGGTGCACGCCGCCGTCATCGCCCTGAGCTGCGCCGACCCGGCCGTGCCGCTCGACCGCGCCGCCGAACTCGCCGACCGGATGAGCTCGGTGCTCGCCGAACGCACCCAGACCACCGTCATCGCCGACCTCGCCGAACGCCTCGCCGGTGAAGCCGAGGCCCGCGGCGACCACGGCCCGCACGCCCTCGCCCGGTACGTGCGCGGCTCCATGCTCTGGCACGTCAACCGCTACGCCGAGTCCGCGGAGGAGATCCGCCGGGTCGTCGACATCTGCACCGCCACCGGCACCGAACGGGTCCTCGCCAAGGCCCTGCTCACCCTCGGCGGCAATGCCCGCGTCCACGGCCGCTACGCCGAGGCCGCCGAGCACGCCGGCCGCGCCGCGGGGCTGTTCCGCCGCCTGGACGCCGGACGCTCCGAGGGCAGCGCGCTCGGCGAGTTCGCCTTCAGCGCGGCCCAGACCGGACGCCTCGACGAGGCCCGGGACGCCGCCGAACGCTGCGCCCGCCTGATGAGCGACTCCGGCCCGGTCTCCGCCGCGACCGGCCGCTACTACCTCGCCCGGGTACTGCGGCTGTGCGGCGACCCGGAGGCGGCGCTCGCCCACGCCGTCGGTGCCCGCGAGGAGTTCGCCGCCCTCCAGGTCACCGTCTTCGCCGCCGCGTCCGGGGACCTCGCCGCCCGCATCCACGCCGAGGCCGGCCGCTGGCTGCTCGCCGTCGACGCCGCCGAGGCCGTCCTCCCGCTCGCCCGCCGCACCAGCGCCGCCCTGGAGGCCGCCCTGCTGCGCACCCTCGGCACCGCGCTCACCGGCCTCGGCCGCCCGCGCCAGGCTCGGGCCTGTCTGACGGACGCCCTGGAGGTGTACGAGCGGCTGGGGCTCAAGGAGGAATCCGAGCAGGTCAGGGGGCTGCTGGAGCGGTAGACGCGGTATCAACGCGGAGGTGCACTACGCGCGTTGACCGACCGTCTACCGCAGTGCCGGAACGTCTCTCTCGTCAGGCCCCGGGCCGCAGCGGTTGCGGCCCGGGGCGACACCACAGACGAGAGGCGCAACCATGCCCACGCTCCCCCAGCACGGTCAGAACTGGACGCTCAAGTCCGCCAACGGAACCGTCGCCGACCTCCGCTCCAGCCAGACCACCGCCGGCACCGCCATCCAGTCCTGGGGCCCCAACGGCACCACCGCCCAGGGCTGGACCTTCTGGGCCAAGGAGAACGGCAGCTTCCTCCTGGAGACCCTGCTGACCACCGGGCGGCACGCAGGCGGCCAGGCCATGGTCATGGACTTCAACTACTCCATCGGCCAGACCTGGCTCTACAACGAGCACAACCAGCCCAACCAGCACTGGTGCTTCGAGCCCCTCGACAACGACTGGGTGCGCATCCGCACCACCCGCACCAACGACGGCATGCTCTTCCTCACCGCCGCCGCCCCCGGCTCGCCCCTCACCCTGGCCAAGCAGGACGACGGCAACCCGGCGCAGCGCTGGCAGCTCGTCCCGGCCGGGAGCGCCGGCAGCGGCGGCCAGCAGCAGCCCCAGCCGCAGCCCCAGCCCCAGCCCCAGCCCGGCGGCGGCGGTGACTTCCGCACCGAGATGCTGAACTCCGTCAACGCCGAGCGCGGCCGGGTCGGCGCCCCGCCGGTGCGCCTGGACGACCGCCTCAGCGCGGCCGCCCAGCGCCACGCCAACGACATGGCCTCGCACGACCTCACCCAGCACAACGGCACCGACGGCAGCAGCCCCTGGGACCGCATCGCGGCCGCCGGCTTCTCCTCGCGGGCCTCCGCCGAGAACGTCACCCCGAGCAACAGCGTGCCGGAGGCGATGCAGATGTGGATGAACAGCCCGGGCCACCGGGTGAACATCCTCAACCCCGACTACAACTTCATCGGCATCGGCTACGCGCCCCGCCAGCGCGGCAACTGGGGCCGCTACGTGCAGACCTTCGGCAAGGCCTGAGACCCCGACCGGCACCCTTCCAGCAGCAAGGAGTCCCTACCCATGTCCTCGAACGCGGCGGACCTGATCCGCATCGCCCGAGACGAGGTCGGCTACCACGAGGGCCGCAGCGGCGGGCACTGGAACAACATCCAGAAGTTCTCCCCCGCCGTCGCCGGCCTGGAGTGGTCCCAGGGCGAGGCCTGGTGCGCCACCTTCGTCGCCTGGTGCGCCGAGCAGTCCGGCAACGACGGGCGCTTCCCGGTGAGCGCCTCCTGCGCGGAGGGCGTCGCCTGGTTCAAGGAACGCGACCGCTTCACCGAGTACCCGGTCATCGGCGGCCAGGTCTTCTTCGGGCCCGGCGGCGGCAGCCACACCGGCATCTGCGTCGCCTACACCAGCTCCACCATCACCACCGTCGAGGGCAACACCAACGACGGGGGAAGCTCCGAGGGCGACGGCGTCTACCTCAAGACCCGTGAGCGCCACTCGGACTGGGTCCACGGCTACGGCATCCCGGACTTCGCCGAGGGCGTCGTCCTCGCCGATCCGCAGTGGAAGGACCGGTCCGGGGCGCTCTACTTCGGGCAGGAGGCGTCCGCCGACGACAGCCCCGCCGGCGGCGCCCCGTCCGGCACCGCCCCGGCGGCCGGCGGCGACGGCGACGGTGGCTACGAGCCCTTCCCCGGCGCCGGCTTCTTCCACGACGGCCAGAACAGCGACGTCATCACCCGGATGGGAGAGCGCCTCGTCGCCGAGGGCTGCTCCGCCTACGCCGAGGGCCCGGGGCCCGAGTGGTCCGGCGCCGACCGCGAGTCCTTCCGCAACTGGCAGCACAAGCTCGGCGACTCGGGCGCGGACGCCGACGGCGTCCCCGGCCCCAAGCAGTGGGCCGCGCTCGCGGTCCCGCGCGGCTGACGCCGGGCACACGGCACACCCACCTCACCAGAAGGAGAAACCGATGAGCACCATCACCCGTACCCGCAGGCTCCTCGCCTCGGTCGGGACCGTCGCGGCCGTCGCGGGGGCGGTCGTGGCGGGCGCGCCCGCCGCACAGGCGGCGCAGGCCGGCGCCTGCGACCTGTCGCCGTCCGTGGGAGGCATGACGGCCGTGAACAACGGCTCCGGGGCCGGCGCGCTCGACCTGTTCCACAACGTCGAGGCCAACGGTCAGCCGATCATCATCTATCCGGCCAACCAGTCGCCCGCGCAGACCTGGTCGTTCTGGAAGTACTGCGACGGCACCACGGCGATCTCGCACGGGCAGGGCAAGGTCGTCGACCTCGACACCGGCTCGGGCGCGGTCCGCCTCTGGGACACCCCCGGCGGGCTGGACGGCCTCAACCGGCCGACCGGCGACTGGATGCCGGCCAACCAGAAGTGGCTGCTGACCGACAACGACCGCGGCTGGTACATGATCATCAGCGCGGCCACCGGGCAGTGCCTCACCTCCAACGGCGGCGGCCAGGCCACCGGGGTGACCTCCTGCAACACCGGCGACCCGGCCCAGCGCTGGCTGCTGGGCTGACGAACCACCGGGCCCGGTCCGCTCCTCGACGTCGAGCGGACCGGGCCTATCCTCGTCCGCGTGCCCCTCATCAGCCTGCACGACCGCGCCGCGCTCGCCGCCCGCTTCCGCACCGATCCGGCGCTGCACCTCTTCGAGCTCGGCGACCTGGACGACACCCTCTGGCCCAACACCACCTGGTACACCGCCGCTCCCGACGCCGGACACGGACCGGTCGCACTGCTCTACAGCGGCGGCGACACTCCCGTCCTGCTCGCCTTCGCCCGGCCCGCCGGCCTCCCCCCGCTGGAGGCGCTGCTGCGCGACCTCCGCCCCTTCCTCCCCCGCCGGTTCACGGCCGGGCTGCCGGACGGCGCCGAGCGGGCGCTCGCACCCGACTACGCGGTCGAGCGCCGGACCCCGCTGCTGCGGATGCTCCTCACGGCGGAGCTCCCGGCCGAGGACACCCACGAGACCCGGCCGTTGGGCCTCGCCGACGTCGACGGCGTCCGCGCCCTGCTCGCCGAGTCCTACCCCGACTCCTGGTTCGACCCCCGGATGCTGGCCGGCGGCGGCTACGTCGGCGTCCGCGAGAACGGCCGGCTGCTGGCCGTCGCCGGAGTGCACGTCCACTCACCCGCCCAGCGGGTCGCCGTGCTCGGCAACGTCACCACCCACCCCGACGCCCGCGGCCGCGGCCTCGCCCGGGCCTGCGTCACCGCGCTCTGCCGCCGGCTGGCCGCGAGCACCGACCACCTGGGCCTGAACGTCCGCACCGACAACGCCCCGGCGATCCGGCTGTACGAGCGGCTCGGCTTCACCACCGTCGCCACGTACAACGAGCTGGTGCTCGGCGCCACCTCATAGGGCGCGGTCCGGTCCGCCGCGGCCCGGATCGCGAGCGACCGGTCACGGCTCCTCCACGCGCCCCTCACCCGCCCCGCACCGGCGCCCCACAGCCCCCGCACCGGCCCCGGGCCGCGCCTCGCCGCCGCCCGGCCGGGCGGCGGATCACGAGTCGATATCCCTTGTCACAGCCGCGCCAGGGACTCGTCACGAGCGTGTCAAAGCGGCGCCGAACCCATGGTCCCGATCGTTCGCGCTGCGCTATGAACGTCCCTCAGGAGGACCGCCGGGACCGGGGGTCCGCAACCACGGGGGATCCACACGTGAAGCCCATCCGCAGCAGTCGCCACGCCCTGGCCCTGGCCTCGCTGGCCGCTGTCGGCGCGCTCACCCTGACCGCCTGCAACGACGACGCCTCGTCGTCCGACACCGCGACGACCCCGCCGGCGACCGGCGCGCCCGCCACCCAGGCCGCCTCGCCGAGCGCCGCGGCCACCACCCCGGCCGCCCCCGGTTCGGCCTCCGTCCCGGCGGGCGGCACCGCCTCCGGTACGGCCGCCGCGCCCGCGCCGGCCGGCAGCGCCCCGGCGGCCGGGACCACCCTGAAGCTCGGCGACGCCGCCACCATCCCGTTCAGCTCGGGCAGCACCAAGGGCACCATCGCGCTCGCGGTCACCTCGATCGAGAAGGGCGACCCGGCCGACCTCACCTCGCTCAACCTGGGCGACAAGGCCAAGGGGCTGGTGCCGTACTACATCCACTACAAGGTCACCAACGCCGGCAGCACCGACCTGTCCTACACCAGCGTCAACCACATGAAGGGCCTGCTGGCGGACGGCACCGAGGCGCAGGAGCTGATGGTCATCGGCTCCTTCCCCAAGTGCAAGAGCGAGTCGCTGCCCAAGGGCTTCACCAACGGCCAGTCCGCCACGTCCTGTGCGGTGGCGATGTCCCCGGAGGCCTCCAAGGTCGCGGGCGCGGAGTACTGGGGCGAGCCGTACACCCTCGGCAAGGGCCTCAACTGGAAGTGATGCCCGGGTGGTCCGGGCGGGGGCGGCGCACGGCCCCCCCCCCCCCGCCCAGCCCCCCCCCCGGCCGGCAGCCCCCGGCCGGCGGGGACGGCGCCCCCCACGCCGACGCCCCGTGGCTCCC